>DATLGZ010000186.1:0-2379 GCA_035540235.1 Acidimicrobiales bacterium
CGGCCAGGAAGCCGCACAGCGCCCCCTCCACCTGGTTGTCCCGCACCCCCACGCCCGCGGGATCGCCGTCCTCGGGGACGGTGATGGTGGCCGAGCGCAGGAGGTCGCCCACGTCGAACAGGACGGTCCCGGCCGCCACCGTGTCGAGGTCGACCACGCACAGGGCCTCGCCCGTCTCCTGGTCGAGCAGGGCGTTGGCCGCCTTGGCGTCGTTGTGGACGGTGCGGACCGGCAGCCGCCCCGACTCCAGGGCGGCGTCCAGGACCTTGATGAGGCGGTGGAAGTGGCGGACGTCCTCGATGTCGCGCCGGCATGAGCCGGCCCGCCCGAAGGGGTCGAGGTCGATGAGGAACTCGAAGTCGGCCTTGCGGCGGTGGAAGTCCTTGAACCCGGGGATGGGCTCCTCCAGGGGCGGCCCAGGGAGGTCCTGCACGGCCGCGAAGAACCTCCCGAACGCCCGGCCCACCTCCCGGGCCGTCTCGGCGGTGGTGACGACCGGGTGGCTCACCGCCCGGGGCACCCGGCGGAAGGCCCGCCAGGGCCGGGCTTCGTCGTCGTAGGCGATGGGGCCGCCGTCGCGAGTGAAGGCGATGTCGGCCGCCCGCCCGCCCCGGCGCTGGAGGTGGGCGGTGACCCGCATGACGTTGTCGACCATGAGGACCGGGTCCTGGAAGACCAGGGTGTTGAGGCGCTGGAGCACCAGCTCCTCGGGCCCGGCGGTGACCATCCAGGTCTCGTGGATGTGGCCGCCCGGATGGAGGACCACCCGGGGCGCAGTCCCGCGGCAGAACCGCCGGGCCATGGCCTCGACCCCCGTGCCTCCCACCCCAACAGGTTCGCGCCTTGACACGGCCCGTCCGAACGCGCAGCATCGGCGGTCGTGTCGGCTGGGCGAGGCGGGATGGTGGCCGTGGTGCTGGCCCTGCTGGCGGCAGGGTGCGCGGGCGGCGGGCCGGCCACCCGGGCGGCATCGCCGGCGGGCGCTCCCGCCCTGCTCGACCCGGCCGCGACGGCCGCCCCGTGCGAGCCGGCCAGCCTGGAGGACCGCGCCGGGCGGGTGCTGATCGTGGGCCTGCCCGAGGTCGTGACCCCGGCGGACCCGCTTCTCGCCGAGATCCACGAGGTCGGGGTGGGCGGCGTCCTCCTCACCCACGCCAACGTGGAGACGGCCCCGCAGGTGGCGGAGCTGGTGGCGGCCCTGCGCGCGGGATCGAGAGGTCCGCTGCTGGTGACGGTGGACGAGGAACCGGGCCGGGTGCGCACGTTCGAGGAGCTGTGGGGCTACCAGCCGTCGGCCCGCCTGCTGGCCGCCCGCATGAGCCCGGCCGAGGTCCAGGACGTGGCCCGGGCCACCGGCGCCCAGCTCGCCGAGCTGGGCGTCACCGTGAACTTCGCACCGGTGGCCGACCTGGACGACGGCATCTGGTACGGGATCGTGGGCGACCGGTCGTTCTCGGCCGACCCCGCCACCGCGTCGGCCTACACCCTGGCCTACGCCCGCGGCCTCCAGGAGAGCGGCGTCGTCCCCGTGGTCAAGCACTTCCCGGGCCACGGGCGGGCGCCCGACGACAGCCACGTGGTGCTGCCCGCCGTCACCGCTCCCCTCGCCGACCTGCGCGAGACCGACGTCCGCCCCTTCGCCACCCTGGTGGCGGCCGGCGCGCCGGTGGTGATGATGGCCAACGTGGCCTTCGACGCCCTCGACCCGGGCATCCCCGCCAGCCTGTCCCCGAAGGCCTACGCCCTGCTGCGGGAGCTGGGGTTCACGGGGGTGGCCCTGACCGACTCCATCGGCATGGGCGCCGTCAACCTCACGTGGAACTACGGGGACGCGGCGGTGGAGGCCATCGCCGCCGGGGCCGACGGTGTGCTGGCCACCGACGGCTGGGGCGCCCGCTGGATGCGCGACGACCTCGTGGGGGCGGTGCGCAGCGGGCGCCTGCCCGAATCCCGGCTGAACGAGGCCGCCGCCCGCATGACGGCCCTGGCCGGCGGCGACCCGGAGGCTTTCGCCTGCCGCCCGGCGAACCTGCCCCAGCTGGGCTGACGGGCTCACAGGCGTGATGGGCGCCCCCGTGCCCGTCGACGATCCTGGCGACGAGCGGCTGGCCGACTTCGCCGGTCTCCGCCACCGTGATGATCCCACCGGCCCGGTCATCGCCGAGGGGGCGCTGGTGGTCCGCCAGCTGCTGCTCGCCCTACCGGCTGCGGGCGGTGCTGGTGACCGAACGGGGGCGGCGGGCCCTGGAGGCCGACCTGGCCGGCGTCGAAGCCCCCGTCTACCTGGCCCCGCAGGCTCTGGTCGAGGCCGTCTGCGGCTTCCAGTTCCATCGGGGGGCCCTGGCCGCCGCCGACCGGGGAGATCCCCTCGACCCGACC
>DATLGZ010000187.1:0-3094 GCA_035540235.1 Acidimicrobiales bacterium
GGGTGGGCGGCTCACCGGGTAGCCGCTGGAGCACCCCGTTGACCAGCTCGGCCACCGTCACCGGCATGCCGTCGCCCTCGTTGGCCGAGTCGAAGACGTCGGCCAGCAGGTCGCTCCAGCCGCTGGGAGCCTCGGGGTGGAGGCCGGCCGGCCCCACCACCTCCACCGCCCCGGCCGTGACCCGGAAGCCGACCAGGTCGCCGGCGGCAGCCGGGCCCAGCCACCCCGGCGGCCCGGCCAGCCGCCGGCCGCCATCGTCGTCCCACGTCGGGTCGGCGTGGCCGCCGCCCACCAGGGGCAGGCGCCCGTCCCAGTCGAGGAGGGGCCCGAGCGGCTGGAGGTCGGGCGACCACGAGACGAACCCGCCCGCCGCCTCGTCGGCGCTGAGCCGGTGGGTGAGGGTCGTGCCCGCCGGCGGCCCCGGGTCGGGCTCCGTCCGCTCCTCCTCCCACGAATCGGGCAGGGCGGCCAGCCCCTCCCGCAGGCGCTCCCGGTCGAACGGCTTCTCCTGGGTCATGACCTGCCACAGCTCGCCGGCCAGCGCCGAGCCGAGCATGTGCAGCACCTCGTGGCGGTCGTAGCCGGCGGCGGCCAGGCGTCGAGCCGCCTGCCACATCTCGGGCGGGTCGTCGTGCCAGATCTGGTTGGCCACCAACTGATGGAGGATGAGGTGCAGGCGGGGGCTCATCGGCTCGCCGTCCACCTCGATCTCGTCGACGCCGCCGGCGATGACCGCCGCCAGGTCGGGGTGGTCCGACTCGACCAACTGGCGGAGGTCGTCCTCGTCAGCGGGGTCGAGGTGCGGTGGTGCGTCGGGGAACAGCCAGGCGCGCCGATCGCCGGTCATCATCGGGCCACAGCGTAGGGTCGGCGGGCGTGACGGTGCGGGCCGTGGTCTTCGATTGGGGCGGGACGCTGTCGCAGTTCGTTCGAGCCGAGCTGGTCGACGCCTGGCGGCTGGTGGCCCGCCACCTCGACCCGGAGCGGGAGGAGGAGATCACCGCCCGGCTGGTGGAGGTGGAGGACGGGTTCTGGGCCAGCGTGGCCAGCCACCAGCGCAGCGGGACGCTCGCCACCCTGGTCGCCGAGGCGACGGAGGCCCTGGGCATCGACGTGGGCGAGGCCCTGCTGGAGGAGGCGGCCGTCCGCCACCTCGACGCCTGGACGCCCCACATCCGCCACGACAGGGACGCCGCCCCCACCCTGGCCGCCCTGAAGGAGCGGGGCCTGGCCACCGCCCTGCTGTCGAACACGCACTGGCCGCGGGCGTTCCACGACCGGTTCCTGGAGAGGGACGGCCTGGCCGGCCTGCTCGACGCCCGCCTCTACACCAGCGAGATGGAGTTCCAGAAGCCCCACCCCAGCGCCTTCCGGGCCGCCCTGGAGGCCGTGGGCGTGGACGACCCGCAAGAGGTGGTGTTCGTGGGCGACCGTCCCTGGGACGACATCACCGGGGCAGTGGGGGTGGGCATGCGGGCGGTGCTGCGCCCCAACCCGTGGATCACCGACGACACGCCGGTGCAGCCCGACGCGGTGATCCGCTCGCTACCCGAGCTGGTGCCGCTGGTAGACCACTGGGTCATGTAAGGGGAGATCAGTCGAGCTTGATCCGGCTCAGCAGGTCGGCCTTCTGCTCCTCGTACTCGTCGTAGGAGACGAGGCCGGCGTCGAAGCGCTTGTGGAGGTCCTCCACCATCTGGAGCAGCTCAGCGGTGGTGAGCTCGGGCCCGGCCGGGGCCGGCGGCGCGGGGGCGTCGCTCTCTTCGGGCGCGCCTCGCGACTGGCGCTGCTCCCGCTTGGCGGCGGCCTTCGCCTTCTTGTCCCGCTCCCTGGCGACCTTGCCGTAACTCGTGCGGCGGGCGCTCAAGACGCGGGCGCGACGTTCGAGGTTCCGATGGGCACGTGGCGCTCAACTCCCGACTCGGGGCCCAGCCGACCTGACCGGTTTCCCTGCCAGGATAGGCCGAGACCGGCCCCTACCCCGAACAGGTACACTTCTCGGGCCCGAGCCCTGTGCCCGGGCAAGGCCGGCCGTGCGCCGGCGGAGGCACCGAGAACCCGCTCGAGCCGCCTCATCTCGCTCGAACGGAGCTGAACGTGCCACCCACCTTCCACGCCCTCGGGGTGCCCCCCGACCTCGTCGCCGTACTGGCCGGGCGGGGCATCACCGAGCCCTTCGCCATCCAGGCCGCCACCCTTCCCGACGCCCTCGCCGGCCACGACGTGTGCGGCAAGGCGCCCACCGGCTCGGGCAAGACCCTCGCCTTCGCCCTCGCCCTGGCCCTGCGCACACCCAAGGCGGCGCCCCGGCGCCCCCGGGCCCTGGTGCTCGCCCCCACCCGGGAGCTGGCCGCCCAGATCCAGCGGGAGCTGGCCCCCCTGGCCGCCGCCCGCGGCCGCACGGTCACCGCCGTCTACGGCGGCACCGGCTACTCCGCCCAGACGCGGGCCTTCCACCGCGGCGTAGACGTCCTGGTGGCCTGCCCCGGCCGCCTGGAGGACCTGGTCCAGCGGGGAGACGTGCGCCTCGGCGACGTCGGCCTGGTGGTGGTGGACGAGGCCGACCGCATGGCCGACATGGGCTTCCTCCCCGCCGTGCGGCGCATCCTCGACGCGACCAGCGCCGAGCGCCAGACGTTGCTCTTCTCCGCCACCCTCGACGGCGAGGTGGACACCCTCGTCCGCCGCTACCAGCGCCAGCCCCGCCGCCACGACGCCGAGCCGGTCGAGGCGGCGGCGGGCGACGTCCGCCACCACTTCTGGGACGCCGACTCCTCGTCCCGCCTGGGGCTCACCGCCGGCCTGGTCTCCCACCACGGCAGCACGATCGTGTTCTGCCGCACCAAACGCGGCGCCGACCGCCTCGTCCGCCAGCTGGCGGCCAGCGGCATCGGGGCGGTGGCCATCCACGGCAACCGCAGCCAGGCCCAGCGCGACCGGGCCCTGGCCGCCTTCACGTCGGGCTCGGCCGAGGCCCTCGTGGCCACCGACGTGGTGGCGCGCGGCATCCACGTGACCGGGGTGGCGTGCGTGGTGCACTACGACCTGCCCGGGGACGTGAAGGACTACGTCCACCGCTCGGGTCGGACGGGGC
>DATLGZ010000188.1:0-7803 GCA_035540235.1 Acidimicrobiales bacterium
TGGCCGACACGTGGGCCTTCCTGTCCTGGCAGCTGGGCGCCTGCCCGAGCTAGGCGGCCATCCGTTGCCCTGCTACCGCGGCTGGGGCAGGACGGCGCGGCGCACGACCCGCACGACCGTCCTGTCCCCTTCCCGGCGGACCGCCACGTCGTCGGTCAGGGCCTCGACCACGTAGAGGCCCCGGCCCCTCTCCAGCTCCGGGTCGGGCACCTCGTCGTCGTAGCGGGCGCCCAGGTGGAACCCTTCGCCGTCGTCCTCCACCTCGATGACGACCGCGTCGCCGTCGGCGTAGGCCCGCAGGGCGAGCGACCGGGGGGCGCCGGTGGCGTGGCGCACCGCGTTGGAGCACAGCTCCGACGCCACCAGCAGCAGGTCGGCCCGCTCGGCCTCCTCCACCGCCAGCAGCTCCAGCCAATCGGCCAGGAGGTGGCGGCCGATGGGGATGGTGGCCACGCTCGGTGAGAAGCGGTACTCGAAGGGCCCGAGGGGCGCCACCTGCGCGATCTCGGGCGGTGTGCGCCGGCGGAGGGCCAGGGCGAGGGAGTCGTCACGGCGCATCGCCCCCGACAGCGACCGCTCCACCAGGGCCCGAGCCACGTGGGTGGACGGGTACCGGGCGATCTGGGCCGCCGCCCGGGTGAGGTTCTGCAGCCCCACCAGAACGTCCTTGGTCGACTCGATGAGCCCGTCGGTGTAGAGGACGATCGTGTCGTTGCGCTCGAGGGCCAGCTCGACCACCGTGCTGCTGCCGGCCCCCGGCCACCCCAGCGCCACCCCGGGCGCCGCCACCAGCCGCACGTCGCCCGCCGCCGACACCCACAGGGCAGGGGGTTGACCGCCGCCGGCCAGCCACAGCCGGCCGTCCGCGGTGCGGTAGCGGGCGGCGATGACCGTCGCCACCAGGTCGGGGTTGTGGGCGGTCAGAAGGGTGTCGGCCCGGGCGATGAGCTCACCGATCGGGCACCCGTCGAGCACCAGCAGGCGCAGGGCATGGGTGACGGCCACCGCGTCCTTGGTGGCGGCCACGCCCTTGCCCATGACATCGACGACGGTCAGGAACACGTCGCCGTCGGGCAGCACCAGCCAGTCGTGCAGGTCCCCGCCCGTGGGCGCGCTCGGGTCGGCGGGGAGGAAGTGCACGCCCAGCTCGGCCGCCTCGACCGGCGGCACGGGCGGGCGGACCGCCTCCTGGAGCTGGTGGACCAGCTCACGCTGGACCTCCTGCAGCTCGGTGAGGCGGGCCAGGCGCGCCTCGTTGTCGAGGGCCACAGCGGCGTGGGCGGCCAGGGCTTCGACGGCGCTCCGGTCGTCGGTCGAGAAGCCGTCGGGGCGGTCGCAGCAGGCGAGGAGGACGCCGTGGGCGCCTCGATCGGCCGCCGGGACCTTCACCGCCAGCACCCCGGCGGCGCGGGGCAGGCCGGCCCGGTCGAGGAAGGAACGCCAACGCCGGTCGGGAGCGAGGTCCTCCGCGGTGGGGACCGCCGCCCCTCCCGCTCCTCCCGCGATGCGCACCACCACCGGGCGGACCAGGGTGTCCACGTCGTAGCTCGCGACGCCGGCGGCGGCGGTGCGGCGCTCCGGGTCGACGCCGAAGCCGATGTAGGTGGCGAGCGCCGCCCCTGTGACCGACCGGGTGGCTTCGGCGAGCCACGCCAGCTTGTCGTCGAGCGGAGACGGCCCGTGGAGCGCAGGCGCCACCCGGGCCAGCACCTCCACCGGCGGCTGTCTACGGCGATCCTCGAGCACCATGTCGGCCTCGCGCATCCCGCTGAAGGGTACAGCCGGGGCCGGCGTCCGGGCGCCGGGCCCGCGCCCCGCCCACCTACGCTGGCCGGATGCGGTTCCTGGGCGAGGGCGAGGCCCGCGACGGCGTCGTCGAGCGTGCCTTCGACATCAGGGTGGAGGGCCGGTCCGTCCCGGGCCTGCTGTGGACTCCCGCGCCCGAGCCCTCCGAGGCTGGCCGCTCGAGGCCGCTCGTGCTGGTGGGCCACGGCGCCACCCTGCACAAGCGGGTCGACCACATCGTGGCCCTGGCCCGGCTGCTGGTGGCCCACGGCTTCGCCGCCGCCGCCGTGGACGCCCCCGGCCACGGCGACCGCCGGGCCGACCCCGCGGCCGACGAGATCCAGCTGTTCAGCACCTTCCTGGCCGAGTGGTCCCGGCCGGAGAGCACCGACGAGGTGGTGGCCGAGCTGCTGGCGGCGCTGGCGGCGCTGCGCGCCCTCGACGAGGTGGGGGACGGGCCGGTGGGCTACTGGGGGCTCTCCATGGGGACCATCTACGGCATCCCCCTGGCCGCGGCGGAGCCGCGGGTGCAGGCGGCGGTCTTCGGGCTCATGGGCCTGCTGGGGCCGACCGCGGCGCGGCTGCGAGCCGACGCCGCCGCCCTCGCCTGCCCGGTGTTGTTCGTCCAGCAGTGGCACGACCAGCTCATCCCTCGGGCCGACGCCTTCGCCCTCTTCGACGCCATCGGATCGCTCGACAAGCGGCTCCACGCCCATCCCGGGCTGCACTCGGCGGTGCCGCCGGAGGAGCTGCTGGCCTCGGTCGACTTCCTGGCCCGCCACCTGGCCCCGGGCCGGGCGTCCGGCGGCTCGCCGGCCGCCACCGGCCGCCGCCCGGCCTAGGTGGCGCCGCCTGGTCGGCCGGATGGAGTGGCCGAGGTCTCTCAGCCGCTGCCCACCGTCTTGGCGAGGAAGGCGGCGTCCACCTCCGGCGCGAAGCGCCCGCCGGGCACGTCTACGAACCACACGTGCAGGGCCGGAGGGGGGATGTAGCGGAACTCGCCCGGCGGGCAGGTCTCGCCCTCCTTCAGCTGGGAGACGGGGGCGAAGGTCGTCACCGAGAAGCAGACGTTGGCGTGTACGTGCCAGCGGGTGAGGCAGCCGCCCGGTTCGGGACCGAACTCGCCGGGCACGTTCATCATGTACATCACCCCCACCAGCACGGGCCCCCGGGGCGAGGGCGTGTACATCAACGCCTCCGGCCGTTGGGGGTCGAGCACCCGGCCGTCCTGGGTGTGGGCCACGTTGGCGTAGTGCTCGGTGAGGGTGGGGTTCTCGGGCCCGATGAAGCCGTCGGCCTTGGCCACCGCGAAGTCGCGGTAGCGGGCCGTCGCCGCCTCGCTGTCGGCCACCAGCTGAGCCGCCGCCCTCCTCTGCTGGGGCGTGGGCCGGCACTCGCCGTCGGCGTGGGAGTTGACGATGCCTATCCCGTGCGCGTCGGGGCCGGCCGCCGGCGCCAGCGGGCCGGTGGCGATGGGCAGGTCGCGGGCGGCCGACGCCCACTTCACGACGCCGGCGGTGGTGGCGACGAGCACGACGACGCCCGTGACCAGCACCGCCGCCGTGCGGGAGTGCGAGAGCCGGCGGCCGCCCGACAGAGCCAGGCCCCGCACGGTGGCGGCGGTGAGCCCGGCGATGGCCAGCGCCCCGCCCGCGACGAGGACGGCGTGGGCGGGATTGCCCAGCGAGAACAGCGTCTCCTCGCCGTGCCCGCCGGGCTCGAGGGCATGGGCGATCGAGTCCCAGACGAGGCCGATCAGCATGAGGACGATCCCCGCCAGGGCCAGCCCGAGGTGGCGCAGGAGCCCCCGCACCAAGGTGGGGAACGGCCGCCACGGCGCCGGCTGCGCCGCCGCCGGCCCGCCTCCTGGGAGTGGGCCGCCCGGCGCCTCCGGGGACGTGGCGGTGGCCGGTGGGCGGCCGGGACCCGGATCCACGGCCGACGAGGCTATCGCTCCCCAGCGGGCCCCGGCGCGGCGACATCGCGCTCAAGTCGCCGCCCCCCCGTGCCGATCCACGACGTGGTGGACATCCGCATCTCTGCCGACGAGAGCGCGCCGGCGGGACAAAGGAGCGGCGCTCCTCCTCGCCCGCGCCCCAAGCGCCGCCTACCCTCCGGCCGCAACGGGGGGCGGAAGGGCGCCCGCCCTGGCCTCCCGGAGGCCATGGGGCCGCTGGACTGCCCCGACCCGGGCGCCATGGTGGGCCGCCAGCCCGAGCTCAGCCGCCTGCGCACGCTGTGGCGGGAGGCCCGCGGGGGCGAGGCCCGTTTCGTCCTGGTCGCGGGTGAGCCGGGGACGGGCAAGACCCGCCTGGCCGCCGAGCTGGCGGGTGTGGTCGAGGCCGACGGAGGCCGGGTGCTGGTCGGCCGATGCCGCGCCTCCGAGCCCGTGCCCTACGAGCCCTTCGTCGAGGCTCTCGAGCCCGCGGTCCGCTCCTGCCCCGACGGCTGGCTCCGGGCCCACGTCGCCGCCCACGGGCCGGCGCTGGCGACCCTGCTGCCAGCCGTGTCCGAGCGGCTGGGGCCCAAGCCGGTCGCCGAGAGCCCCGACTCGGGCGGCCCGCCGCCGCGCTTCCAGGACGCCGTCGCCGCCGCCTGCCGCGAGATGGGCCCCGAGCCCGTCCTGCTGATCGTGGAGGACGTGCACCGGGCGTCCCCGTCGACGGTGGCAGTGCTGGAACGGTTGGCCCACGGCCCGGGCGCCGCCCGGCTCCTGGTGGTGGCCACCTACCGCGACGCCGCCATCCACCCCAGCCACCCGCTGGCCGGGCTCCTCGACGACCCCGCCACCGAGCCGCTCGAGCGCCTGTTCCTCGCCAACCTCTCGCCTCAGGCCGTCACCGCCCTGCTCGTCGACCGGGCCGCGGTGGCAGGCCGGGCGGCGGCGGTGCTGGCCGACGCCTTGTGGCGGGCGACCGAGGGCAACCCCCTGCTGCTGACCGAGGTCGTCAGGGACCTGCGGGGAGCGGGCGGGCTGGCCGGCGGCGCGGTCGACGGCGCGGCGGTGGACGCCGTCGGTGTGGCATCGACCGTCGCCGAGGTGGTCAACCGCCGCCTGGGGCGCGCCGGCTCGCCGTCGCGTGGCGTGGTCGAGGTGGCGTCGGCCGTGGGTCCGGAGTTCCCGGTGGAGCTGCTGCTCGAGCTGCTGGAAGGCAAGGAGGACGCCGCCCTCGCCGCCCTGCGCGAGGCGGCGGCCGCCGGCATCGTGGCGCCGGTGGCGGGCGTCGCCGGCCGGTACCGGTTCGTCCACGACCTCGTGCACGAGGCGGTGTACGCCACCCTCCCTTCCAACCGCCGCGTGTACCTCCACCAGCAGATCGCCGAGACGCTGGAGGGGCCGCGCTGGGAGCGGCGGACGCCGGCGGCGATGCGGCTCCACCACCGGGCGGCGGCCACGCCGGTGGGGCGTTCGAACGAGGCCGTCGACTCCGCGCGCCAGGCGGCGACCGCCGCCCTGGGCACCCACGCCTTCGCCGAGGCCGCCGAGCTGCTGGGCAAGGCCCTCGCCTTCCTCGACTCGGGTGGGCCCCCCGGGGAGCGGACCGACCTTCTCCTGCAGCTGGGCCACGCCCACCGGCTGGCCGGGGAGCCGGCCCGGGCCCGCCAGTCCTACCTGCAGGCGGCGGCCGAGGCCGAGATCGCCAAGGACGGCCCGAGGCTGGCCCGGGCGGCGCTGGGCCTGGGGGAGGTGATGGGCGTCTGGGGCGCCGACGGCCTCCTCATAGGCCTCCTCGACCGGGCCCTGGCCGCCAATCCCGGTGACCCCGGCCTGCGGGCCAAGCTGGAGGCCCGGCTCGCCCAGGCCCGAGCCGTGTTCGACTCGCCCGACGAGCGCAAGGCCCGCAGCGACCGGGCATGGGAGCTGGCCTGGGACAGCCGCGACGCCGACACCATGGGGGCGGTGCTGCGGGCCCGCCACGAGGCCCTGTCGGCCCCCGACGACCTCGAGGACCGCGTCGAGATCGACGGCGAGCTGTTCGCCATGGCCTCGTCGTCCAAGGACGCCGACCTGGCCCTGCTGGCCCACGGCTGGCGCCTCGTCGACCTGCTCGAGCAGGGCCACGTGGCCGACGCCGATCGCGACCGAGGGCTGCACGCCGAGCTGGCCGGGCGCTCCCACGACCCCCTCCACCAGCGGGACGCGGCGGCGTGGGCCGGCATGTGGGCCCTGATGGAGGGCCGCTCCGGGGATGCCGCCACCGACATCGACCGCGCTCTCGCCCTGGGCCAGGAGGGCCAGGACCCCTCGGCCGCATCCGGCTACTGGGTCCAGCAGCTCGGCCTGCTCCTCGACTGGGGGACCGACGCCGAGCTGGAGGGGCTGGTGGAGGTGTGGCGCGACCTGGTGCGGGCCCACGACCGCCACCCGTGGTGGCGGTCGTCGCTCGCCCTCCTGCTGGCCTCCTGCGGTCGCCACGACGAGGCCGCCGCCGAGCTCGACGACCTGCTGGCCGAGGAGGCCGCCGACCTCCCTCAGGACCGGACGTGGCTGCCCACCCTCACCGCCATCGGCGAGGCCGCCGCCTTGGTGAGCGACGAACGGTTGGAGCTGGTCGCCCGCCTGCTCGCTCCCTACAGCCGCCGGATGGTGGTGTGGGGACGGGGCCTGGTCTGCCGCGGCTCGGTGGCGCGCGTCCTGGGCCTGCTGTGGGCCGGCGCGGGCCGCTGGGTCGAGGCGGAACGCAGCTTCCAGGCCGCCCTGGCCGCCCACGAGCGGGTCAACGCCGCACCCCTCCTCGCTCGCACCCGCAGCGACTTCGGGCGGGCGCTGGCGGCCAAGCCGGGAGGCAGCCTGCACGCCGGCCGGGTGCGCACGACCCTGCTGGAAGCCTGCGAAGAGGCCGACGAGCAGGGGATGATCCGGCTGCTCGACCTGACCGAGACGGCCCTGGACGCCATCCGGCCCTAGGCTCTCGCCATGGGCGAGCGCACCGCCTACGCGCCCGGCACCTTCTGCTGGGCCGACCTGGGCACCACCGACGCCGCCGGCGCGACGGCGTTCTACGGATCTCTCTTCGGCTGGGAGCCCGTCGACATGCCCGCCGGCGAGGGCATGACCTACACCATGCTCTACCTGGGAGGTGCGACCGTGGCCGCCCTCTACGAGAAGCAGGCCGACGAGGGGCCGCCGGCGTGGCTGTCCTACGTGTCGGTGCAGGACGCCGCCGGCGTGGCGGCTCAGGCGGCGGCAGCGGGGGGCACCGTCCTGCAGGAGCCACTCGACGTGTTCGACTCCGGCCGCCTGGCCATCCTCCAGGACCCGGCCGGGGCCGTCTTCGGCATCTGGGAGCCCCGCCGCCACATCGGGGCCACGCTGGTCAACGACCCGGGCGCCATGTGCATCAACCAGCTCAACACCACCGACCCGGCGGGGGCCGACCGGTTCTACACCGCGCTGTTCGGCTGGACGTTCACGTCCGTCGGCCACGGCGACCAGCCCTTCTGGAGCATCTCCAGCCGCTCCGGCCTCAACGGCGGGATGATGCCCCTGGTGCCGGGATCACCGGCGCCATCCCACTGGCTCGTCTACTTCACCACCGCCGACCTCGACGGCGACGCCGGGCGCCTGGGCCCCCTAGGGGGCCGGCTGCTGGTCCCGCCCACCGCCATCCCGTCGGGGCGAATCGCCGTCGCCACCGATCCCCAGGGCGCCGCCTTCGCCCTCTTCGAGGGCGCCACCGACCCCTAGCCGACAGGGAGCACGCCGATGCCCGACATCAAGGGGTTCCACCACGTCAGCCTCAGCGTGACCGACCTCGACCGCAGCGCGGCCTGGTACGGCGATGTGTTGGGGTTCGAGCCGGTCACCACGGTCGAGGGCGAGGGCTTCCGCCGCACCCGCCTGCGAGCGTCGGCCAGCGGGCTCACCCTGACCCTGACGCAGCACCACGCGGGCGGCAGCGAGCGGTTCGACGAGCGCCGCACCGGTCTCGACCACATGGCCCTGGTCGTCGACAGCGACGACGTGCAGGAGTGGAAGGAACGGTTCGAGAAGCTCGCAGTCGACCACTCCGAGGT
>DATLGZ010000189.1:0-1803 GCA_035540235.1 Acidimicrobiales bacterium
GCGCTCAGCGACTGGTTAGAGAGGCGAGCTGCCGCCCGGATCCTCTCTTCTCGGCCGGGCTCTGCCCGCAACTCGATTCTGGCCGTTCTGGCCACGCTTCCTCCTCGACACTCTGTACGGCGATTGTACGGCGTCACCCATCGGAGGCCCGCATGTGGTCGTCCCGCCCGAGGAGGAGGGACTCGGCCTCGGTCAGCCGGCCCTGTGGATCCGGAGCTCGGCGAGCGCGATGGGCGGGTGCCACTCGGCTCCGGGCATCATCCGCCCGACCGCGGCAGCCGCCTGAACGCTGTCCTCGGCCTCGCTCCAGCGTCCGAGATGGCACAGGAGGACGCCCTGCACGGTGCTGCAGTCGCTGGTGTTGTAGGCCTGCGGACCGGGCGCCGGGCCCATGATGCC
Organism: Acidimicrobiales bacterium; assembly: GCA_035540235.1. Taxonomy (GTDB): domain Bacteria; phylum Actinomycetota; class Acidimicrobiia; order Acidimicrobiales; family AC-14; genus JBFMCT01. The sequence continues at coordinate 400 of DATLGZ010000189.1, forward strand.
CCGCTGCCGAAGCAGTGGGCTCCACGTCTCAACGCGCTTGAACTCGGCCGAGAGGTAGCAGGCGGTGAAGAACGAGCAGACCGACTTGCCCACCGCGTAGGCGTCCTGGGCGCCGCCACTGCACGCCAGCGCCCGGATGGTACGGGGGTGCTTTCCCGCTCTGGCTCTTGCGTCCCCCGGGGCCCCTTGCTACAATGCGAACACCAGTTCCCCCTGGTGCCGCTTCCCCCTGATGCCGGTTCCTCGTCAGAAGGACACGCCGGGATGTGCGACACGCTGGCCGAGCTGCGGGAGGGGTTGGGGCGCTACGTCGCCGGCTTCGACGCGTCGGTCCTGAGCGCCACCCAGGTCCAGGAGGCGATCGGCCTGGTGGCGGCCATGGGGGCCATGGTCAGCACCCTCGAGGCCCTGCTGGGCGCCCGCCTGGCCGATTGCGGGCCGCCGCGGGGTGAGCGCTCGGCCGCCCACCACCTGGCCCGGGCCACGGGCCGGTCGGTGGCCGAGACGGCCCGCACCATCGAGTGCGGGCGGCGCCTGAGGAGGCTGCCGGCGGTGGAGGCAGCCGCTCGGGCGGGGGCCCTGTCGGGGCCCCAGGCCGCCGCCGTCGCCGATGCCGCCTCGGTGGCACCGTCGGCCGCCGCCCGGCTGGTGGAGACCGCGGGGCGCGTGTCGCTGGCCGAGCTGCGGGAGGAGTGCGCCCGCATTCGGGCCACCGCCACCGACGGGGAGGCCCGCCGCCGCCGCATCCACGCCCGCCGCAGCCTTCGCACCTGGACCGACGGCGAGGGGGCTTGGCACCTGCACCTGCGGACCAACCCCGAGGCGGGGGCCAGGCTGATGGCCGCAGTCGAGCCGTGGCGCGACCGTCTCTTCCGCCGGGCTTACGCCGAGGGACGGCGGGAGCCGCTGGAGGCCTACGGGGCCGATGCCCTCGTCGAGGCGGTGTGCGGGGAGGGAGCGGATTCTCGCCGTGGGTCGCGCCCCCACGTGTTGGTGCGGGTCGACCTAGCCGCCCTGCTGCGGGGCCACCCGGCCGAGGGGGAGGTGTGCGAGATCGCCGGCTACGGCCCCGTCGCCGCCTCGGCGGTGCGCGACCTGATCGACTCGGGCGACCCGTTCCTGTCGGCCATCGCCACCGACGGCGAGCGGGTCTGCGGGGTGGCCAGCGTGCGGCGGCGGCCCAGCGCCAAGCAGGTGGCGGCCCTGCTGTGGCTCTACCCCACCTGCGCGGTGGAGGGCTGCGCCACCGTCGCCTTCTTGGAGAACGACCACCGGGTGCCGTGGGCCGACAGCGGCGTGACGCTGCTGGATCTGATGGACCGCCTCTGCCCCCACCACCACGACCTCAAGTCGCTGGAGGGCTGGAGCCTGGTCGAGGGCCGGGGTAAGCGGCCCTTCGTGCCC
>DATLGZ010000190.1:0-19797 GCA_035540235.1 Acidimicrobiales bacterium
CCCCCACCGCTCCCACCGCCAGCAGTGGCAGGGTGAGCCCGTCCTCGCCGCTGTAGACCTCGAAGCCGCCCGGCGCCTCCGAGACGAGCCGGGCGGTGGCGGCCACGTCGCCCGCCGCGTCCTTCACCGCCACGATCTGGGGCACCTCCCGGGCCAGCCGCAGGAGCACCTCGTGGGCCACCTTGCGGCCGGTGCGCACGGGGATGTCGTAGAGCATCACGGGGAGGTCGGTGGCGCCGGCGACGGCCCGGAAGTGGGCCTCGATGCCGGCCTGGGCGGGCCGGTTGTAGTACGGCGTCACCACCAGGGCGCCCGCCACCCCGCAGCCGGCGGCCCGGCGGGTCAGCTCCATGGAGTGGGCCGTGTCGTTGCTGCCCGAGCCGGCGATCACCGGGACCGTCACCGCCTCGGCCACCGCCCGCCACAGGTCGGCCCTCTCATCGTCGGCCAGCACCGGCCCCTCGCCGGTGGTGCCGGTGACGACCAGGCCGTCGCTGCCGTGGTCGGCCAGCCAGCGGGCCAGGGCCACGGCGGCGTCGATGTCGAGGGCGCCGCCGGCGTCGAAGGGGGTGACCATGGCGGTGACCACCGCTCCGAACCTCGTCATCGAGGGCACCCTACCAGCGGTGACCACCCCCTCCCCGCCCGAAAAGGGCTTGACCCGGACCCCGGGGTAGGGGCGTATCATGGAGCCGAGAGTTTGGCCCACCTTGCTCTCCGACCTCCCCGCCAGCGATGGCGGGGATTGGTCGTTCTCGGGCCCGTTCTCCCGTGATCCACCGCTCTCGCCCCGCCGCTCGTGACCCCGCCGCCGTGACCCCGCCGCCGTGACTGGGCCCGACGTGCGTGCTCCCATCGACGCCCGCCTCCCGGTGGCCCTGGCCCGCCTCCACTGGTCGACCCCGGTCGGCGAGCGCCGGACGGTGGAGCTCGACCGGGTCGAGGCGGTGCCCGTGCCGGCAGAGACCCTGCTGGCGGGGGCCGGCTTCGCGGTCGTGGACGCCCCCACCACCTCCGCCGGCGGCCGCTACACGGTGGAGCGGATGCGGTCCCTGCCCGACACGGTCGGCGTGGGCATGTGGGCGCTGGTCTGCGGGCTCAACCCGAGCCTGGTGGCGGCCGACGCCGGCTACGGCTACGCCGGCCCCACGAACCGCTTCTGGCCCGTCGCCGAGGCGTGCGGGCTGGTAACCCTCCCTCGAGATCCCCTCCGCGCCCTCCTCGTCGACGGCGTGGGCATGACCGACCTGGTGAAGCGGGCCACCCCGGCGGCGGGCGAGCTGACCCGGGACGAGTACCGGGCCGGCGCCGCCCGGGTGGAGGCCCTGGTCTCGTGGTTGCGGCCCGGCGCGGTGGTGTTCGTCGGCCTGGCCGGGTGGCGGGCGGCCGTCGACCCCAAGGCCGGCCCCGGCTGGCAGCCCGACCCCTTCGGGAGCCGCCCGGCCTACCTCATGCCCTCGACCAGCGGCCTCAACGCCGCCACGTCGCGGGCCCAGCTCGAGGCCCACCTCCGCGCCGCCGTCTCCTCGCCGCCCCCGTCCCTCGCCTAGCGTCAGGAGCGGGTTGGACGAGAAGACGCAGCCGGGGGAGGACGAGGTCAGCGAGGCGCGGGAGGCGGGCGACGCCGACGGCGCCGAAGGCGCCGGCGGCGCTGAGGAGCCGCCTGGTCCCCGGCTGCCCCGCAAGAAGCTGCTGCTCATCGTCGGGCCGATCGTGGTGCTGGCCATCGTCGGGACGGTGGCCACCGCCCTCACCCCCGCCCTGGCCGCCCGCCACCCGCTGCTGCTCATCCTGCTCGAGGCCCGCAACCGCAACCTCATCCTCGCCCGCGAGGTCGACTTCCTGCCGTTCCTGCTGGTCGCCACCTTCCGCCGCACCCTCACCGACCCGCTCTACTACCTCCTGGGCAAGTACTACGGCGATGCCGCCGTCCGCTGGCTGGAGGTGAAGGCGGGCCTGGGCAGCTACGCCCGCATGATGGAGCGCATCTTCGTCAAGGCGTCCTACCCGGCGGTCTTCTTCTTCCCCGGCGCCATCGTCTGCGCCCTGGCCGGGGTGACCCGGATGCGCTTCGGCATCTTCGTCGCCCTCAACCTGTCGGGCACGGTGACGGCGGTGGTGGCCCTGAAGCTCTTCGGCGACGCGGTGGCCAGCCCGGTGGAGGCCATCGTCAGCTTCTTCGACCGCAACCTGCTCACCACCACCTTGGTCAGCATCGTGCTGGTGGCCATCTCGGTGTGGGCCGGGCGGGCCGAGGGCCGCATGCGCATGTCCATGGAGGACATCGAGGACCTCGAGCGCCAGGTCGAGGCGGACGAGCCGGACGAGGGGCGAGCCCCCGACGACGCCCGCTGACCGACGCAATCAGCGAGAGGCCGCCGGCGTCTATACCGGTACGGAAGGAGGGAAGCCGGATGGCGGAGGTGCACGAGCTCGACGCGGGGGACCTCGGGTGCGGCACAGGCCTGCCCCGGGCGTTCGCCGACCGCATCCGGTCGATCCCCGTGGGCGACGTCCTGCGGACGGTGGTGTCCGACTCGGCTGCCCGTGAGGACCTTCCGGCGCTGGCCCGCATGATGGGCCACCGCGTCCAAGCCATCGAGGACGCGCCGGACGGCCGTCTCGTGATCACCGTGGAGCGAGCGAAATGAGCGACAAGATCCTTTTCATCTGCACGCACGGCCGTGACGACGCCGAGCGGGCCACCCTCCCCTTCGTCGCCGCCAACGTGGCCGCCACCGCCGGCCAGGAGGCGGTGGTGGTGTGCACCATCGAAGGCGTGTGGGTCGGCACCGACGGCGGCACGAGCGGCATCGAGTCTCCCGGCCTTCCGCCGCTGGCCTCCCTCTACGACGAGTTCGTGGGCAACGGTGGGACGGTGTGGCTGTGCGGCGCCTGCACCAAGCCACGCGGCATCACCGACGAGGCGCTGGCCAAAGGGGCCACCATCGTGGGCGCCGCCAAGGTGGTCGAGGAGATCGTAAACGGCGCCAAGTCGGTCTCGTTCGCCTGATGCCGGCCGAGGGCGCCAGGGTGGCGGCGGCCGCCGCCGGCCGCCAGGAGCGCTTCCGCCGGCTGGTGACCGGCGAGCTCGACCGCCTGTACGGCCTCGCCTACCGCCTGGTGGGCAGAGACGCGGAGGACGCCGTGCAGGACTGCCTGCTCAAGGCCTTCCGCAGCCTCGACCGGTTGAGCGACGAGGAGGCGGCCGGCGGCTGGTTCACCGCCATCCTGGTCAACTGCTGCCGCGACCGGGGCCGCGCCCGCCAGCGGCGGCCCGACGAGGTCGAACTCGACGAAGACGTGGAGCGGTTCTCGCTGTTCCGCAAGGTGGCGGACGAGGACCCGTTCCCCTACTCGGACTCGCTCCACGTCGACTTCCTCGGCCTGTTCGGCCGGGACGACCTCCACGCCGTCCTGCTGGACCTGCCCGAGATCTACCGGGTGCCCCTCGTGCTCGTCCACATGGAGGGGTACTCGACCCGGGAGGTGGCGGAGCTGGTGGACGCTCCGCTGGGCACGGTGCTGGCCCGCCTGCACCGCGGCCGCAAGCTGCTGGAGAAGCGGCTCTGGGAGTACGCCGAGAGCCACGGGCTCCTGGAGGAGCGAACACGATGATCAGCTGTTCAGAAGCCGTCCGCCAGCTCTGGGAGTACCTGGACGGGGCGTTGACCGACCGGGACCGCAGCCGCATCGACGAGCACCTGGGCGCGTGCCTGCGGTGCTGCGGCGAGGCCGAGTTCGCCGGCGAGCTGCGCCGCTTCCTCGCCACCGGCGCGTCGGCCACCCTGCCCGACGACGTGCGCCGGCGCCTGCTGGCCAGCCTCGACGACCTCGACGACCTCGACGACCTGGAGGACGCCCGATGACCACCGACATGATGCACGCCGAGGACCGCAAGACGATCGTCCGCGTCGCCTACCAGTCCGTCGGCTCCACCGAGGGCACGGTGGCCTGCAAGCTCTACAGCCCCGAGCAGCTGGCGGCCGTGCCCGCGTCGGCCCGCGACTTCGCCCTGGGTGTCGGCAACCACATGACCTACGCCCCCATCCGCCCCGGCGACGCCGTGCTCGACATCGGCTGCGGGGGCGGCATCGACACCGTGCTGGCAGCCCGGGCCACGGGGGCGGGGGGCAGGGTCTACGCCCTCGACTTCCTGCCCGAGATGCTGGCCCGCACCACCGCCGCCGCCGCCGAGGCGGGGGTGGCCGGCGTCGTCGAGACGGTCGAGGGCGAGATGGAGGCCATCCCCCTCCCCGACCGCAGCGTCGACGTGATCGTTTCCAACGGGGTGATCAACCTGTCGCCCCGCAAGTCTCGGGTGTTCGCCGAGTGCGCCCGGGTGCTGCGCCCGGGGGGCCGGTTCTGCGTGAGCGACATCACCATCGTGGAGGAGCAGCTGCCCACCGAGGTGCTGGTGCATCCCAGCGCCTGGGCCGGTTGAGTGGCCGGCGCCCTGGCGGAGCGTGACTTCGTCGCCAAGCTGGACAAGGCCGGTTTCGAGGACGTGGAGGTGGTCGACCGCACTCCCGTGTCGGTTGACGACTTCACCCTCTACCCACTCTTCACCGACGACCTGATCCACCTCATGCGCACGCTCATACCCGCCGACCAGCAGGATTCGGTGGCCACGTCGGTGGTGGTGCGGGCCGTCAGACGTCGATGAGGGCGTCGAGGCCGATCGTGAGGCCGGGCCGGTCGCCCACCTTCTTGACTGCCAGCAGCACGCCGGGCATGAAGGAGCTGCGGTCGTAGGAGTCGTGGCGGATCGACAGGCTCTGGCCGGTGGTGCCGAACAGGATCTCCTGGTGGGCCACCAACCCCCGGAGCCGCACCGAGTGCACCCGGATGCCGGCCGGCGTCCGGCCGCCCCTGGCCCCTTCGAGCACCGTCTCGGTGGTCGGGTCGGGCGCCCAGTCGGGTGAGGCGGCCGCCACCCGCTCAGCGGTGAGCATGGCCGTGCCCGAGGGGGCGTCGACCTTCTGGTCGTGGTGCAGCTCGATGATCTCGGCCGTCTCGAAGTAGCGGGCCGCCATCTCCGCGAAGCGCATCATCAGTACGGCCCCGATGGCGAAGTTGGGGGCGATGAAGCAGTTGCTAGACGTGAACGAGGCCTGGATGCGGGCGTAGTCGTCGCTGCCGAACCCGGTGGTGCCGACGACGGCGTGCACGCCGTTGGCCGCGCACCAGGCCAGGTTGGCCCGGGCGGCGACGATGTTGGTGAAGTCGACCGCCACCTGGGCCCGGGAGAAGCGCAGCGCCTCGGCGTCGGCCGAGACCCGCACCCCCGGCGCCTCCGCCCCCGTCACCTTCACCACGTCGAGCCCCTCGTGGAACGGGTCGATGGCCGCCACCAGCGCCAGCTCGGGGTCGGCCGCCACCGTGCGGCACACCAGGGAGCCCATCCTCCCTCCCGCCCCGAACACCCCCACCCTGATCACTTCAACCCAGATTAGGCGCTTGGTTAAACCCGATCGACAAGATGTTGTCGATGGCGGCACCCCCGAACTGTCAGGCGACCTGGTCGGCGAAGGACTCCTCGGTGAAGGGGCCGACCACGGCCAGGGAGCGGGGGCCGCCCACCACCCGCTCGATGACGCGGCGGACGTCGGCGGCGGTGACCGCCTCGGTGCGCTCGACGAGCTCGTGCATGGGCATGACCGAGCCGTGCACCAGCTGGCTGCGCCCGATGCGGCTCATGCGGCTCGACGAGTCCTCCAGCGACAGCACCAGCGACCCCTTGACGTGGCCGCGCGCCACGGCCAGCTCCCGCTCGGGGATCTCGTCCTGGAGCAGCTTCTCCAGCTCGGTGTTGACGACGCTGAGCACCGTCGGCAGCCGCGACGGCGACGTGCCCGCGTACACCGCCAGCAGCCCCGTCTCCAGGTAGGCGCCCCGGTAGGAGTAGACCGAGTAGGCCAGCCCCCGCTTCTCTCGCACCTCCTGGAACAACCGGCTCGACATGCCGCCGCCCAGCAGCTGGTTGAGCACCGCGAAGGCGAAGCGGTCGTCGTCGTCACGGGCCACGGCCCGCATGCCCAGCACCACGTGGGCCTGCTCGGTGGGCCGCTCGTGGACAACGACCGGCTTGACGGGGTCGAGGGGCAGCTCCTGCCGCCCCGGCCCCGACCCGTCGGGGCCGGCGAAGCGGCGGTCGATGCCGGCTACCAGTTCGTCGTGGTCCACGTTGCCGGCCGCCGCCACCACGATGCTGCCGGGGCGGTAGTGGTCGGCGAAGTAGCCCCGGATGTCGTCGGGGCCCATGGCGGTGATCGTCGAGCGGTCGCCCAGCACCTCCCGGCCCAGGGGGTGGCCCGGGTAGAGGGCCTCCTGGCACAGGTCGTGGACGAGGTCGGCGGGCTCGTCCTCGTGCATGGAGATCTCCTCCAGGATCACCTGCCGCTCGGCGTCCACCTCCTCGCGGCGGAAGGCGGGCGCCCACATGATGTCGGAGAGGATGTCGAGGGCCAGGGGCAGGTCCTCGTCGAGCAGGCGCACGTAGAACGCCGTGTACTCCTTGGTGGTGAAGGCGTTCATCTCGCCCCCCACGGCCTCGACGGCCTCGGCCACCTCCTGGGCGGAGCGGGTGTCGGTGCCCTTGAACAGCAGGTGCTCGAGGAAGTGGGACGCGCCCGCCACCGCCGGCATCTCGTCGCGCGAGCCGGCGTCGACCCAGAACCCGAGGGCGACGGCGCCCGAACCGGGCATGCGCTCGCTGACCACCGTCAGCCCGTTGGGCAGCCGGCTGGTGAGGACGGAGCTCGTCACGCGCTGGCGGCTAGCGGCGGCGGCGGTCACGGTTGCGGCGGGGCCGGTCACCCTCGCCCCGGCCGCCGCCCGCCGTGCTCGCCGGCTCGCCGGCCGGCCCCAGGTCGCCGAACGTGGCCCTCGCCTCGGCGTCGAACTGGTCCTCGAACGACACGTACTCCCGGCCCGACGACCCGCCCGAGGAACGTTCCTCCTCGGCACGAGGGGCCGGCGGCGGCGTCGACGACCCGTCGCCGTTGGCGTCGCCGACGGGCGAGAGGGCCACCTTCCCGGTCTGGGGGTCGATGTCGTCGACGCGCACCTCGACGTCGGCGCCCAGCGACAGCACGTCCTCCACCCGCTCGACCCGCCTGCCCTTGCCGAGCTTGGAGATGTGGATCAGGCCGTCGCGGCCGGGGAGGATGTTGACGAACGCCCCGAACTTGGTGATGTTCACCACCTTGCCGGTGTAGACGTCGCCCACCGACGCCTTGGGCGGGTTGAGGATGATGTCGATGCGGCGGCGGGCCTCGTCCACGGCGGCGCCGTCCTTGGCCCCGATGGTGACCCGGCCGATGCCATCCTCGTCGTCGACGTTGATGTCGGCCCCGGTCTCCTGCTGCATGGTGTTGATGACCTTGCCCTTGGGGCCGATGACCTCGCCGATCTTGTCGAGGGGGATCTCGAAGGTGACGATCTTGGGCGCGGTCTGGCGGACCTCCTCACGAGGTGCGGCGATGGCCGCGTTCATGACCTCGAGCACCTTCATGCGGGCGTCGTGGGCCTGGGCCAGCGCCCCGGCCAGGACGTCGGCGGGCAGGCCGTCGATCTTGGTGTCGAGCTGGAGGGCGGTGATGAAGTCGGCGGTGCCGGCCACCTTGAAGTCCATGTCGCCGAAGGCGTCCTCGGCGCCGAGGATGTCGGTGAGGGTGGTGTACCTGCCCTCGGCGAACACCAGACCCATGGCGATCCCGGCCACCGGCGCCTTCACCGGCACGCCCGCGTCCATGAGCGACAGGCTGGAGCCGCACACCGAGGCCATCGACGTCGACCCGTTGGAGGCCATGCAGTCCGATACGAGGCGCAGCGTGTAGGGGAACTCCTCGTCGTCGGGCACCACCGGGAGGAGGGCCCGCTCCGCCAGCAGGCCGTGGCCGATCTCCCGCCGCTTGGGGCCCCGCATGAACCCGGTCTCGCCGGTGGCGAAGGGCGCCATGTTGTAGTGGTGCATGTAGCGCTTGGAGTCGTCGATGCCGATGGTGTCGAGCATCTGCTCCATGCGGGGCATGCCCAGGGTGGTGACGGTGAGCACCTGGGTCTCGCCCCGGGTGAACAGGGCGGACCCGTGGGCCGTGGGGATGACGCCCACCTCGGCAGAGAGCGGGCGGATGTCGGCCGTGCCCCGGCCGTCGATGCGCACCCCGTCCTCGACGATGCGGCGGCGGACCAGCTTCTTCTGCAGGGCCCGGACGGCCGCCTTGACCTCCTTCTCCCTGCCCTCGAAGTCGGCGGCCAGCTCCTCCGCGATGGCGGTGGTGGCCGCCTCGGTGGCCTCGTTGCGCTCCGCCTTGGACAGGATCGTGCTGGCCGACAGGATGCGGTCGGTGCCCACCGCCGACACCCGCTCGAACACGTCGTCGCCGTAGTCGGAGGCGGGCTCGAAGGGCAGAGTCGACTTGGGCCCGCCCATCTGCTCGACGAGCTGGCGCTGGAGGTCGATCGACTCCTTGATCCACCTCTTGGCCGCCTCCAGGCCGTCGGCCACGACCTGCTCGGTGACCTTGGGGGCGCCGTCCTGGTAGAAGTCCCAGGCGTCCTCGGTGCCGCCCGCCTCCACCATCATGATGGCTACCTCCGACCCGTCGTCGAGGGCCCGCCCGGCCACGACCAGCTCGAAGGTGGACTCGTCGCCCTCCTGGTACGTGGGGTGGGGGATCCACTCGCCGCTGGTCGACCAGGCCAGCCGCACCGCCCCGATGGGGCCGTCGAAGGGGATGCCGGAGAGCATGAGGGCCGCCGACGCGGTGTTGATCGCCAGCACGTCGTGGGGGTTCTCCTGGTCTGCGCCCAGGATGGTGCCCACGATGTGGACCTCGTTGCGGAAGCCGTCGGGGAACGACGGGCGCAGGGGCCGGTCGATCAAGCGGCAGGTGAGGATGGCCTGGTCGGTGGCCCTCCCCTCCCTGCGGAAGAACGAGCCGGGGATCTTGCCGGCCGCGTACATCCGCTCCTCGATGTCGACCGTGAGGGGGAAGAAGTCGATGCCCTCACGGGGTGACTTGGATGCGGTGGCCGTGACGAGCACGACGGTGCTGCCGATCTGGCCCACCACCGCCCCGTTGGCCAGCTGCGCCAGCTTGCCCGCCGCGTAGGACAGGGTGCGGTCGGTGTCCGAGATGGGCCCGGACACGTGGACGTTTCCGAGTGGGCTGGATTCCGCCATGGGATGGCTCCTTTGTTGCCGCCCGGCCCCTGCCGGGTGCGGCGATCAGGGCAGCGACGGAGCCAGTTCCCAGTTGTCAGCCACCCCGTACGCCTCGACGGCGCCCGGGTGGTTGGCGACTGGCAGCTGACGCCTGAGCGCTGCCGATCCTTGGTTTGTTTTTGCTCTGGTACGGAACGAGCGGCCCGCAGGCCGCTCGAAGTGTGACGGGTTGTGCCCTACCGGCGCAGGCCGAGACGGGCGATGAGGGCCCGGTACCGCTCCACGTCGTTGCGCTTGACGTAGTCGAGCAGCCGTCGGCGGCGACCCACCAGCATCAGCAGCCCCCGGCGCCCGTGATGGTCCTTCTTGTGGGCCTTCAGGTGCTCGGTGAGGTGGTTGATGCGCTCGGTGAGGATGGCGACCTGCACCTCCGGCGAGCCGGTGTCGGTCTCGTGGAGGCGGTAGTCGGTGATCGTCGCTTGCTTGTCGGGCATCCGTGCTCGTCTGGTCTGTTCTCGGCAGGGCGCGATCTGACGACTCGATGATGCGACGTCGCCGGAGCGCTGCGATCACTGTACCAGCCGCGGTAGACATCCCACGTGACGGAGGTGCTGCGGGTCACCCGGTCGTGCGCCGTGCCCCTCGACGAGCTGGAGTGGCGGTTCAGCGGAGCGGGCGGCCCCGGCGGCCAGCACGCCAACACCGCCAACACGCGTGTCGAGGTCCGCTTCGACGTGGCCGGCTCGCCCTCCCTCGGCCCCCGCCAGCGGGCCCGGCTGCTGGAGCGGGTGGGGCCGGTGGTTCGGGTGGTGGCGGCCGACGAACGGTCACAGGCCCGCAACCGCGCCCTCGCCCTCGAGCGGCTGGCCGCCCGCCTGGCGGAGGGGCTGAGGGTGGAGCGGCCCCGGGTGGCGACCAAGCCGTCCCGGGCGGCCAAGCGGGCCCGCCTCGAGGGCAAGCGCCGCCGCTCCGAGGTCAAGCGGGGCCGGGCCAGGCCCACCGGCGAGTAGCCGAAGCCGGCGCCGGCGCGGGCGCGGGCGGCCCACCCCCGCCCGCTCGCTCGTCGGGCGGGCGCCCGACCTACGCGATCTGGCGGACGGGGGCCAGGCTGCCGTTGCTCATGGCCTTGCTCCCCGCCCGCAGCGCCTCCCCGAGCAGCGAGACGCCCCCGGAGAGCATCTCCCGCAGCTCGGCCGACCCGGCGATCTGGCGCACGGTGGCCACGAGCTCGTCGAAGCCCTCCTGCCCGGCCCGGGTGCCCATCACGTACCCCACGAAGAACCCCAGCATCACGCCCACTGCTCTACCTCCTGTTGTGCCGTCCTCCGTGACGATCTCTCCGCCAGCTCCGCCTCCAGGGCGGCCAGCGGAGAGGCGGCGCCGCCGCCGCCGTGCCCATCCCCGGTCAGCGCCAGCGACCCCTGTACCCGCGCCAGCGCCTCGGGGCCTAGCTTCTCGATGGCGAAGCCCACGTGCAGCAGCACCCACTCCCCCGGCTCGACGCCGCCCTCGAGCAGCCCGACGTTGACCTGGCGGGCCGCGCCGAACACGTCGGCGGTGGCCAGGTGAGGGTTGACGTCGTCGGTCTCGACGATGAGGGCGGGGATGCCGAGGCACATGGTTAGTGCCCCCACCACGAACGTTTGCCCGGGTGCCCACGGCACCGTCCGCGGCCGCTTTCGCCGCCGCCGGCAGCCCCTCCGGCTGCGGACACCCTGGGAAGGGCAGGGCGAAGGCGGCGCGAGCTTCGCTCGCCCGCCGTAGCACCGCCTGTTCGCCCGAACGGAGTGAGCGAAGCGAACGAATGAGGGCGAGACACTAGGCCCGGTACTCGATCGACTCGAGGATCAGCTCGTCGCCGCCGTCGAGGGCCACGTCGAGGGCGCCGCAGCGGGGGCAGGCGGGGAGCGGGTCGGACGTCTCGAACGTCGACCGGCACGCCCCGCAGCGGCCCGCCGCCGGCACCAGCACCAGCTCGGCGGCCGCGTCCTCGGCCACGCTCCCCATGGCCGCCATCGAGAACGACTGGTCGAACGCGTCGGGGTGGACGTGGTGGAGCGTCCCCACCCGCACCCGGACGCGCGCCACCCGCCGGTCGCCGGCACGCCTCTCGATGGCGCCCACGATGGCCTCGCACAGGCCCAGCTCGTGCACGCCGGTCACATCTTCCGCAGGCGCCGGTAGCGGTTGAGGTCGGGGATCGAACGCACCAGCACCACGAGGATCCCCAGCACCACCAGGGCGAAGACGATCGACGCGGCGAAGCCGACGGCGCGCATCACATCTCCCGGATCTTCAGGTAGCGCGCCAAGTCGGGAAGCGACTTCACGATCACCCCCGCCAGCGCCACCAACACGACCGACTTGACCAGACGACGGACCACCGCTCAGCTCCCCTTTCCCACGAACGCCAGCTCCTGCTCGACCAACTCCTGCACCACCGCCACCGCCGCCTCGACCGCCCCCGCCACCGGCGGCGACAGGCCGATGCCCTCCCCCACGTCGGCCGGCTCGCAGCCGACGACGAGCATCCGCCCCACGCTGCCGCCCATGTCGGCCAGCACGGCCAGCATGTGGGCGGGATCCATGTCGTGGGCGTCGGGCACGGCCTGGCCGGGCGACGCCGGGTCGACCTCCATCACGGTGATGGTGCCCGGCTCCTCCCCCCGCCGCGCCGTGTCGACCAGCACGAGCAGGTCGTAGCCGTCGAGCAGCTCGTAGGCGAGGTGCAGTCCCCTGATCCCGACGTCGACCACCCTCACGTCCGGGCGGGAGGTGGCGGCGAGGAGCCGGCGCGCCACCTCCGGCCCGAACCCGTCGTCGCCGAGGAAGAGGTTCCCCACTCCCGCCACCAGGATCCGGGCCCGTCGATCGTTCACTCCGCCCCCACCGTGGGCTCGACCTCGTCGGGGGAGAAGTACAGGTAGCGGCCGTGGCCGAGGTCGTAGCCGTCGAGGGCATCGTCGAGCACGCGGACGGCGACGTGGGTGTTCCCGTCGACGTCCTCCACCACCGCCTCCACCCGGGCCTGGCGGCCGGCCAGGAAGAGGTCGTGGGCGTCGGCCCGCCGGTTGGGGCGCAGGCGCACGCGCGTCCCCCGGCCCACCGCTACGCCGCCCACCCAGACCCGGTCCTCGAACGGGTCGACGGCGGCGTCGGCGGCCGGGTCCCACCACGGCGCCGCCTCGGGCTGGGGCTCGGGCTGGGTGGCGTCCCGCAGGTACCGCACCGCGCCGTGGAGCCGCCCGAACACCTCCTCGGGCATGAGGTCGCAGCGGTCCACGATGGCCGCCGCCCGGGGGTCGGTGCTGCGGGCCTCCCGCTTCTCGTCCTCGGTGAGGGTCATCACCCGGAGGGCGAGGATCTCGTCGACCTCGGTGGCGTCGAACATGTCGCCCGGGCTCTCGGGCGCGACCTCGGGGTAGTCGGCCAGGATCACCGGCGATGACAGCACCACATCTCGCTGGCCGACCTCGCCGATGAGGACCGGCCAGGTGTGGACGTTGGAACAGGCCGCGACAACAGGCCGGGCGTACGCCGGCGGGTCGGCCAGCGAGATGAAGGCGCCGTCGCGCGCCCCGAGCAGGGTGTGGACGGCAATGAAGGACCGGCGGGCCATTTCGTCCCGCCCGGTTCCGGCCCAGGCGGTGTGGTTCTCGACCCGCACCCGCACCTTCACCAGCGGGCTCGGTCCGGGCACCGCCTCCGCCGCCACCCGCACCGACCCGGAGACGGGCTGGAGGCTGCGCACGAGCCGGCCGACGACGCCGCCGCCGGAGTCGAAAACCTGCTCGACCTGCCGGTCGGCCCCGAGCTCCAAGGGCACCACCCGCTCCCCGGTCAGGAGGCCGGCCACGGGCAGCCGGGGGACGTCGACCTCGTGCTCGACCGCCTCGTCCCAGCTCGTCAGGAGGGCCCCCTCCACCTCCAGGGACTCGACCGGCTCGAACCCGGCGGCCGCCAACCGCTCGACCTGGCGCTGCTGCACCCGCAGAAGGCGGACGCGCACGTGCAGCTCGGGAGCGGCGCCCGCCTCCAGCAGGCACTCGGTCTGCATCGTCCAGTCCTCGGAGCCGTCCGACTCGGCGAAGGGACGGGGGGCCACGACCCCGAACTGCCACCGCAGCTGGTTCTTACGGGCTGAGGCCCGGTACGGGTACAGCACGTAACCCTCGTAGAGCACGGCGTCGGCCACCTTGCGGGCTGCCTCGAAACGGTCGCCAGTCACGGCCCGCCCGCCTTCAGCAGAGCCTCCACCGCCTGCTCCATGGTGGCCAGGCCCTCCACGCTCTTGTAGCGCTCGAGGGCGTCCAGGGTGTGGCGGGGCAGCCGCAGCCAGCCCTGGTTGGGGAAGTAGAGGTCCATCATCGCCCGCCACACCGCCACCGGCAGGCGGTAGGTGGACTCGCAGTGCCAGGGGACGGGGTCGACGCGCAGGGCGCCGTCGGCCGACCGCCCGAAGGCGGTGCCGTTGAACAGCAGGACCAGCGGGATCTCGCCGTCGTCGAGGGAGTGCATGTACTTGGCCGCCGCCACCTCGAAGTCGTAGGTGCAGGGCACGGGTAGGTCGACCTCGGTGAAGCCCACGAAGCCGGGGACCATGGCCGAGGCGTGGGCCCACAGGAAGGGCCGCAGCGTGTCGCCCCAGCGGGGCGTCTCCCCGAACAAACCGAGCAGCCGCTCCTCCTCGGCACGGGTGTAACGGCGGCGCTGGGGCTCGATGCGGATCTGGCACCGCAGCGACAGGGCGTGCACGTCGGCGCCGGCGCCGGCCGAGACGTGCAGGCGGACGTTCAAGGTGGGGACCGCCGCGTAGCGGTCGGCCTCGGCGCCCGCGACCTCGAAGGAGAGCTGGTTCATCGGGCTCGCTGCGCCACGCCGGCGAAGAACTCGTCGATGGTCCGCCGCGCCTCCGAGCCTCCGTCGAAGCCTCGCCACTGCATGCGCAGGTAGCCCACCAGCTCGTAGCACGCGTCGATCGGCACCACGTAGCTCTCCGGGTCGCCGTCCGGGCCGGCCCGCACCAGCAACGCCTCGACGTCGGCCTCCAGCGCCGCCAAGACGGGATCGGACCGCAGCAACCGCTCCCACAGATCGAGGGGCAGCAGCGACTCGGTTGCCCCCGCCGGGCCCGGGTAGAACCCGTGCACCTGACCGGTCAGCGTGGAGTGGAAGAAGAAGGCGATGCCCACCGGGATCTGCAGCTCCTCCCACGTGGCCCGGCTGACGGCCGACGGCCCGAGCGCGACCACGCGGTCGGGCACCGCCTTGTAGTGACCACCTCCCGCACCCCCCGGGAGGAACAGCAGGTAGCACGGCCGGCAGGCGCACATCAGTGACCGGCTCGACACGCTGACCACGTGGGCATGGGCGCCGCCGATCTCCGCCGCGCACAGCTCGCAGCGCTCGCCCGGCCGGGGCCGGGGGCGGCGGAACCGCTCGAGCACCTCCAGCGGGGAGGGCTCGCTCACGAAACCTTGACCCCCAGGGCGACGGGGACGGTGACCGGCTCGGGCTCGGCCGAGGCCACCCCTTCGACCTCGAGGCGGACTATCTCGGGCGCCGCCTCCGCGACGGCTCGCTCGACCGCGTGGCGGAGGGTGGCCGACGACGACGGGCAGCCGTCGCAGCTCCCCAGCAGCCGCAGCGAGAGCCTGCCCGCCTCCTCGTCGAGGTCCAGCACCTCGACGTCGCCGCCGTGGGACATGAGGTACGGGCGCACGCCGGCGAGAGCGCCCTGCACCCGCTCGGCCAGCGTGGCGGGGTGAAGGCCGTGCAGCACCAGGAGGCTCGACACCAGCTCGTCCCCCACCAGCCGGACGAGCACGGGGGCGCCGTTCTCGTCGTCGCGCAGCGCCTGCACCACCGCCCTCAGCCCGCCGCCGTACAGGTCGGTCACCAGTGCGAGTGTCTCTTCGACCTTCCGCCACGCGACCGGATCGAGGCCAGCCCTCAGCTCGCCCAGAAGCTCCTCGACCCGATCGCCGGCCGCCCGCAGGTTCACTCGCCGGTGTTGACCATGGTCGGCGAGTGGAGCTTGCGGAGGACCTTGCCCCCGCCCAGGTACATGTGCACGCCGCAGGGCAGGCATGGGTCGAAGCTGCGGACGGTCCGCATGATGTCGATGCCCTTGAAGTGCTCCCTGTCGTTCTCCTCGAATATGGGCGTGTTCTGGACCGCGTCCTCGTAGGGGCCGGGCGTCCCGTAGATGTCGCGCGGGTTCCCGTTCCAGGGCGTGGGCGGGTAGGGGTGGTAGTTGGCGATCTTGCCGCCCTTGATGACCATGTGGTGCGAGAGCACGCCCCGCACCGCCTCGGTGAACCCGCAGCCGATGGCCTCGTCCGGGACCTCGAACGGCTCCCACGTCTTCGTCCGCCCGGCCCGGACCTCCTTGAGGGCCTTCTCGATGAAGTCCAGGGCGGAGGCCGCCGCGTAGGCCTGGAAGTAGGTGCGGGCCCGGTTGCGCTCGATGGCGTTGGACCACCGGGGAATCGTCCACTCGAAGGTGACCTCGGGCCTGAGGGCGGTGCGGGGCAGGTGGATCTGCACGCTCTTGCCCGTGGCCTTGAGGAACGGCGTGTTGACGAGGCCCGAGAGGGCCGTCGACCACAAGCGGGCGATGGGGCCGCCGCCGGTGTCGAGGGCGAGGTAGTTCTTGCCGTCGAACCAGCGGGGGGCCATGACCCAGCTGTAGTTGCCGTCGAAGTCCCGCTTCTGGGGCTGGGGCAGGGTGTGCTGGTTCCAGGGGTGGCGGCGGTCGACCGGGTTCCCCAAGGGGTCCCGCTCGACGAACATGGGCTGGTCCTCCCAGTCGTCGTAGAACGAGTGGCCCAGGAGGATGCGGATGCCGAGGTTGATGGTGACCAGGTCGTTGGTGACCAGCTTCCCGTCCACCACCACGCCCGGCGTCACGCCCATGGCCCGGCCCCACTGGGTCATGTCCCGGTAGTTGAAGTTGCAGACCTCGGGATCCTGGAAGGCGCCCCAGCAGCCGAGCAGGACGCGCCGGCGGCCGACCTCTTCGTAGCCGGGCATGGCCTCGTAGATGAAGTCGAAGAGGTCGTCGTGCATGGGGACGACCTTCTTCATGAACTCCACGTAGCGCATGAGGCGGGTGTAGTAGTCGGTGAAGAGCTGGATCGTGGCGGTGGTGCCCACACCGCCCGGGTACAGCGTGGAGGGGTGGACGTGGCGCCCCTCCATCAGGCAGAACATCTCCCGCGTGTAGCGGCTGACCGCCAGCGCCTCGCGGTAGAACTCGCCGGAGAACGGGTTGAGGGACCGCATGATGTCGGCGATGGTGGCGTAGCCGTGCTCCGCCGCGTGGGGGGCCTCGGTCTCCTCCGCCAGCTCCAGCACGCCGGGGTTGGTCTCCGCCACCATCTTCTCGCAATAGTCGACCCCGACCAGGTTCTCCTGGAAGATGTTGTGGTCGAACATGTACTCGGCCGCCTCGCCCAGGTTGACGATCTGCTCTCCCAGGTGCGGCGGCCTCACGCCGTACGCCATCTGCTGGGCGTAGACCGAGCAGGTGCAGTGGTTGTCACCGCAGATGCCGCAGATGCGGCTGGTGATGAAGTGGGCGTCGCGCGGGTCCTTGCCCTTCATGAAGATGCTGTAACCGCGGAAGATCGACGACGTCGAGTGGCACTCGACGACCCGACCCGTGCCGAAGTCGATCTTGGTGTAGATCCCGAGGCTGCCCACGATGCGGGTGATCGGGTCCCACGCCATCTCGACGAGGTCGCCGTTGCCCACGTTCTGCACGGCGCTGGCGGCCGCCTGCCTCGACGTCCTGGTTGCCACGTTGTCGCGTCCCCCTGTGTCTCGAGCTTGTGCGTCGAACTCGTGTCTCGAACTTCGGCGGTCAGGGCCGGGCGTCAGCGCCAGTCGCCCTGGTAGCCGCTCAGCAGCTTCTGGCCCTTCTGGCGCCACTTGGGCTCGGTGTCGACGGTCCTGGCGGTGATGTCGCGCAGGCCGCGGATGATCGAGCCGTACAGCCCGCTCACCCCGGTGGAGACCTTGCCCCCGGGAGGCTCGTCCATGAAGGGCATGAACTTGTCCGGAAAGCCGGGCATGGTGCACCCGATGCAGATGCCGCCCACGTTGGGGCAGCCGCCGACGCCGTTGATCCAGCCCCGCTTGGGGACGTTGCACTTCACCACCGGCCCCCAGCAGCCCAGCTTCACGATGCACTTGGGCGAGCCGTACTCGGTGGCGAAGTCGCCCTGCTCGTAGTAGCCGGCCCGGTCGCAGCCTTCGTGCACGGTCTGGCCGAACAACCAGGCCGGGCGCAGGGCCTCGTCCAGCGGGATGAGCGGCGCTTGGCCGGTGGCCATGTAGAGCAGGTAGAGGATCGTCTCGGAGAGGTTGTCGGGGTGGATGGGGCACCCCGGGACGTTGACGATGGGGATGCCCGCCTTGGACTTCCAGGACCAGCCGAGGTAGTCGGCCACGCCCATGGCCCCGGTGGGGTTGCCGGCCATGGCGTGGATGCCGCCGTACGTGGCGCAGGTGCCGACGGCCAGGACGGCGGTGGCCTTGGGCGCCAGCCGGTCGAGCCACTCGCTGGTGGTCATGGGCTGATCGGTGGCGGGGTTGTTGCCGAACCCGCACCAGTAGCCCTCCCGCTTGATGGCTTCGTTGGGGATCGATCCCTCCACCACCAGCACGAACGGCTCCAGCTCCCCCCTCTCGGCCTTGAAGAACCACTCGATGAAGTCGTCAGCCCCGCCGACAGGGCCGCACTCGTAGTCGATGAGCGGCCAGTGGACGGCGATCTTGGGCAGGCCGGGGAGCGCCTGGAGGGCGATCTCCTCGATGCTGGGCTGGGTGGCCGCGGTCAGCGCCACGGAGTCCCCGTCGCAGCTGAGCCCGGCGTTGATCCAGAGGATGTGGATCACCGTCTCCTGGACCGGTGCAGCCTTTGCTGGAGTCACGGACCGAATCCCCCCTTGGCGAGTGCATCGAGGAACCGCGCCTGGCGGAGCTTCCTCGGGCCGACGCTGGCTGCCCACACCTTTGCGCGTTTATCGGTCCGTGTCAGTAGGGATTACACACAACTAATCGCGTGCCCGCACCTGTCTGTGATGGTCCCTGTATGTGTTGTCCGCTGTATGACCAGCTCACCTACAAGTGCGGGCGCGATTGGGTTGCGATTTGGTGAATCGCCTCACCGGACACCGGATTCCAGTCAGCCGCCCTGGTCTCCGGTGAACGTCCCGGGCATGCCCTCGTCGGCCAGGTCCTGAGGGTCGACGCCGGTCGACGCCCGCTGGTCCGAGGTGCCGCTGGGCCGTTGCGACTGGCCCCTGGGACCGAGATCGTGGCGGCCGGGCTCGTTGCCCTCCCGCTCCTTCACGTCCTCGCCTCGCCGGCTGACGCTCTCCCCGACGCCATGGGGGCTTTCCGGCGTGCCGCCTCCCTCCTCGGCGCTCACCTCGCCGGGCGAGACGGGCCGCTCCCGGGCCGGGCTGGCCGTCGCCCCGGGGCGTCCGGTGACCGTCTCGTCCAGCTGGCGCTCTACGGTGCCGGCGAGGTCTTCGCTCACGGGGTCGTCGCCGCGGGCCTTCGTGCGCCCCTCGTACGGAGGGCTGTTCCCAGTGTCAGTAGCCATGCTGCTCCTTCCGAGCCGCCCTGGCCTGTCCAACGTCTATGCCATCCCTACCCGGTCGGGCATTTGCACGAACTACATGTCACCGGCTGCTAGATGAGACCGGCACGATGACACCGGCACGATGACACCGGCACAGATGAGACCGTCAGCTACCTATGTGGGTTCAGGCAGATTCCGGAAATGTGCCCGCCTCGAGCGAGCGAAGGTGCTCCTCCACCGCCGGGATCAACGTGTTGTCGTGACCCTTCGGGCACCGGGCGTGAGGGAAGGACTCGTAGGGTCCGGGAGGGACGACGTCGGCGGGCAACCAGCACGTGGGGCACGGCAGCAGCTCGGCGGCCTCCACTATGCCGCCTCGTCCGGGGCCGCCTCGTCCGGGGCCGCCTCGTCCCACGCCGGCTCGACGTGGAGCTCGAACGGGAAGGCGGCCTCGACCGAAGCCTGGCTGCGGGCCTCCTCGACGAGCGAGGTGGCCGACTCGCCCGACAGCGAGGCCACGACCAAGGCGAGGGCGGCCAGCTCGCCGGCCTGGTAGCCGGCGGCGAAGCCCGTGTGGTACTCGGGCGTGGCGCTGTCGGCCTGGGCCCGCGCCGCGACCCACTCACGAGCGGCGGCGTTGTGCAGCAGGCTCCTGCACATGGCCTCGAGCTCTTCGACCCTCATTGCACCACCGTACCTGCTCTGTACCTATAGGGAACGGGACGCCACCTGTGCACGGACTGACCCGCGTGCGACAAGAGAGAGCGCTGCTTTGGGGCGGCTCACAGCAGGGGTGGGCCCCCCTTTCTGTCAGGCTGACCTGAGACGCCGGCGGTAGCTGACCATCCCTCAAGGGCGAGACGGGACCGAGTAGACAGCGATGACCATGCCAACCCTGACGATGCAGCACGCCCATGATGAGGCCATGGGTGGAGACGAACCAACGCTGCCCGAGAAGCCTCGCCGGCGGACGTTCACGGCCGAGTACAAGCTGGCCATCCTGGAGCAGTACGACGCCTGCCAAGGCGACG
>DATLGZ010000191.1:0-2674 GCA_035540235.1 Acidimicrobiales bacterium
GGCCACCTGGGCCGGGGTCTCGTCCCCCCAGCCCTCGCCCTCCACCAGCACGAAGTGCGAGTGGTGCGGCTCCAGGGGCTCGCGGTCGAGGTCGGCGGGGCCGGGAGGGCGCCCCGGCCACGTCACCAGCCCGAGGGGGGCGACGCCGATCCAGGGAGCCGGGACCGCCCCGGCGGCGGTGGCCGCCCGGCCCAGCAGCGAGAAGATGCCGGCGTCGGTCGCCCCGGTGACGACGTGCCAGCCGTTGTCGAGCACGACCGGGCCGAGGCCGGCGGCGATGGCGTCGACCATCACAGGGTCGTCGCCCGTCCCCGGCACCGTGCTGCCGACGAGCGTCACCACCGGCACACCCGGCCTGAGGGCGAGCCGCTCGACCAGGGCGGCGCCGCTCACGTCGGGCGGGACCACGACCGCGTGGGCCCGCCAGGAGGGCGCGAAGGCGATGAGGAAGGAGTCGGGAGGCCCCACGGCGCGGGATCATACGGTCGCCGTCCACGCCGGCTGCGGCGTGAGCCGCCTGCTCAGCGAGCTCAGTCCCCCATGGCCGGCGGCTCGGCCGCGATCACCAGCAGCTTGTCGGTCTCGGCGATGACCCGGTCGGAGGGAGGGTTGACCTCGAAGCGCACCCCCTCCGAGAGGACCGCCACCAGGATCGCCTCGTGGCGCTGCTTCAGCAGCGACATGACCTCGCCCACCGGCTTGCCCACCACCGCGGCGGGGGCATCGACCCGGTAGAACTCGTGGCCGACGGGGTGGGTGACCAGGTCGGTGACGAGCTGGGAGAGGCCGTGAACGGTGGCCGAGCTGGCCAGCAGGGCCCCGGTCAGCTCCGCGCTCACGATCAGCTCGTTGACCTCGGTCCGGGCGAAGTGCTGGCGGTTCTCCGACCGGATGACCTCCACGCACGTGTAGCAGTCGCGGTTGATGGTCTCCACGGCCAGGCACGTGAGCAGCGTGCGGGCGTCGCGGTCGCCGGCGGTGGCGGCGGGCATCGACTCGTCGGCCAGGATGATGGCGGTCTCGGCCCGGTCGATGCCGGCCCGGCGCAGGTCGACCTCGTCGGTGGGATCGCCCCGGATGAACTCCACGTCGTGGAAGCGGGTGGGGTCGTCCTCCAGCGGGGCCAGCACCACGACCGGGCGCCAGTCCTCCAGCTGGGGCGCTCGCAGCTCCCGCAGGATCTCCGCCCCCTTCGAGCTCCACCCGCAGATGACGATGTGCTCGCTCTGCCTCGTCGACCCCATCCCCTTGCCTTTCGCCATGACGCTGCTGACCAGCCGGGAGGCGATGGCGCCGGTCAGGAAGGCGACCAGGCTCACCCCCGAGATCTGGACGACGTAGTAGACGACGTAGCCGGGCGCCGTCGCGATGTCGTAGGCCGAGCCTCCCTCGAACAGCGTGCGGAACAGCCACGTGAACCCCGACCCCACGTTGACCACCGCCGAGCTGCGCTGGCGCTCGAAGGCCCAGAACAGCACCGGGCACAGCCCGAGCACCCCGAAGGCCACGCCGGCGCGGATCAGCAGCCGGCGGCTCAGCCGGCGGATCGCCTGTGCCTGGCTCGGGTTCCCGGCCACGGCCGCGGACGTTACCTTGGGTAATTGGCGGCGCCACTGCCCGACCCGAGCCCCAGCTGGAGCTGGCGGGTACGAGCTGATCGCCGGCGGTCAGGCGGAGTGCAGCCAGGGGTCCTTGAGGTCGATGTAGGTCAGGTTCTCGACCAGCGAGGCGAGCTCGGCCATGGGCCCGGCGGTGTCGCCGGCGGTGGCCGCCTCGCCCCGGCGGGCCTCCGCCTCGCTGCTGAAGTAGATGACGTCGGTGAAGTGGTCGCCGTCCCACCCCCGGGTGCTCCCCAGCACGTCCGGCCGCAGCTCGGTGAGCTTGGGCATGAACTCGGCCTCCAGCTCCCGGAGGCGCTCCTTGTCCCTCACCGTGCCCTGCATGACCTGGACGAAGCCGGCGTCGTCCGACCCGCCGCCCATGGTCAGCTCCACCTCGGAGCAGTCCCGGAAGGTGACGGGCCCGTCGAAGCACGGCGCCGTCTCCTCCCACCACGCCGACTGCTCGGGCCGCTCGCTGTTGGCCCGAGCCGCCTCGGCCGACTCGAAGCGCACGGCGGCGAAGGCGGTCCCGTCCTCGGCCACCCCGCCGGTGCTGCCCAGGTACCCCACCGCGCCGGGCTGCAGCTCGGCCTGCCAGCGTTCGAGCTGCCGCCGCAACCCTGCCGCGTCGTTGATCCGTCCCTCGATCACCTGGATGAACATCGCCACCTCCGCGCTTCCCTCGCCGTACGGGGGCACGCTACGCCACCTGCGTCACCAGTTGAAGCGGTGAACGGGGACGGGCCAGCCCGTGGACGTTCGCGCTGACTGCGCTGGCGAGAACCCGGCTCCCGCCGCCAGCCCCTCGTGCCCACCCAGGCACGTGCGGTGACCGTGCTCCGTGGGCTTGCCCCATGGCCACGTCCGTGCCAGGCGAGACTCCTCTGCGCGCGGCATTGCCGCCACCTCGGCGAGGCGCACGGGCTCGTCTACGGGCTCCCCCGCGAGGGGCTCGGCACCGCCGGCACCGTGATGGCCGGCAGGGTGAAGGTTGGCCGCGGGGCTTGGAAGCCGGTGATCGACGCGTCACCCAGGCCGGCGGTGGTCGTGGTCGTCGAGGGGGCGGTGACGGT
>DATLGZ010000192.1:0-4356 GCA_035540235.1 Acidimicrobiales bacterium
CTCGGGCACCCGCCGCAGCAGGGCGGCGGACACCACGAACGTGGCCGCGTTGACGGCGAAGGCGGCCCGGGGGCCGGCGAAGGCCACCAGAGCGCCGGCCAGGGGCGCCAGGGCGATCTGCGACACCACCGCCGCCGACCACAGGGCGGAGTTGGCCGCCACCAGCTGCTCGCGGGGCACGATCGAGGGAAGGAGGCTGGCGGCGGCCGGGTTGAAGAAGACGGTCCCCACCGAGAAGGCGAAGGCGGAGGCGTAGATCACGGCCATGTTGTCGCCGGCGGCGGCCAGCAGGAGGGCGACGGCGGCCCGCCCGAGGTCGGCCGCCATCATCACCCGGCGCCGGGGCCGGCGGTCGACGACGGCGCCGGCGACGAACCCGAGGAGCAGCACGGGGACGATCTCGAACGCCACCGTGGCCGCCACCTTCACGCCCGAGCCGGTGAGGCGGAACACGGCGACAACGAGGGCGACGGCGTTGATCGTGCCGCCCCAGCGGGAGATCGTCTGGGCCGCCAACAGCCGGCGGAAGGCGGGCGAGTGGAGCGGGCCGGGGCGCACGGCCCGGAATTCTGCACGGAACCGCCGCCGCACGCGGCGCCGGCCTCGAACCAGTCAGGACGGGTCGAAGGCGGGGTGGGCGCTGCCGATCTTGCGGACGAGGGTGAGGTGGCCGCCGAAGTAGCCGCCGGCGGTGGCGACCAACCCGCCCGCGATCCCGAGCGCCACGCCGGTCCGGTGGCGGCCCCGCCGGCGCGCCAGCCACGACGAGCCGTAGAGGCCGGTGGCGGTGGCGTTCACTGCCGCGTGCACCACCCCCACCCGGCGGGCCGGGCCGGAAGTGCGCTGCCACTCCGCCAGGCCGGCCGCCACCGTGGGCACAGCGGCCAGGAGGCCGAGGCCCACCAGCCGTCGGGCCGGGCCGCGGGCGTCGGGGCCGCCGGCCAGGTCGAGCAGGGAGGCGCTCATCCACATTCCGAGCGGGAAGTCGGTGAGCAGGGGGTGGAGCGCGTGGCCCAGCCACGTGCCCAGCAGGGCGTCCTCCGCCGCCCGGTTGGGCACGGCCCGGCGGGCCACCGCGGCCAGGGCCCGGCCCGGCGCCCCGTCGAGGCGGGCGTCGCCCTCGATGCGGCGCACCGGTTCGATGAAGGCGGCCGGCACCTTCACGACGGCCTGCGCCCCAGCTCGACCAGGGCGGCGGCCGCCGCCCGCTGGCCGGACACGACCGCCCCCTCCATGGACGCCATGTACTTCTGGCGGGTGTAGTCGCCGGCCAGGCTCAGCCCGGGCACGGGGGTCTCCTGCTCAGTGCGGGCGGCCAGGTGCCCCGGCTCGAGGGAGTGGAAGTCGTGGGGATGGGCGACCACGCGGAAGCTGGTCACCCGGCCCTCGAGGTCGAGGCCCAGGCGGGCGGCGTCCCGCAGCACCACCGCCAGCACGTCGTCGGGGGCCATGTCGAGGTAGGGCTCGGGCGGCGTCAGGATCACCGACAGCCGACCCGGCGACGACCGGAAGGTGGTGCGGGACTGCTCGGCGAAGCAGGCGAGGGCGGTGCCGGGGCCGAAGACGGTGCGGTCCACGTCCATGCTGGGGCGGTCGAGGTCGAGCTGGATGGTGACCGAGGGCGTGGTGGGCATGGCCAGGAAGGCCTCGAACCAGGGATGGTCGGAGAGGTGGGGGCGGAGCAGGCGCTGGGCCGGCTCGATGGAGGGGGCCACCACCACGTGGCCCGCCTCGATCGCCTCACCCGCCACGGTCACGCCCGTCACCGTCACACCGGCCACCGGCCCGTCCCGGACGATCAGCCCGTCGACCTCGGCGCCGGTGCGCACCACGCCGCCGCGGGCGGCGATGGCGTCGGCGACGGGCTGGCACATGACCTCGGTCATCCCGCCCATGTAGGCGCCGAGGCGCATCTGGTGGAGGCGGGGCACTCCGGGGGCGAGGAGGCCGAAGAAGATGGCGGCCGAGAACCGCTCCGGGGGGAGGAAGAACAATCCCGCGGTCAGCGGCACCAGGATGTTGTGCAGGGCCCGGTCGGTGACCCGGTGGCTCTTGGCGTACTCCGCCACCGAGTGGCGGTCGAGCCCGTCGGGGTCGCGCAGGTAGTCCTTCATGCCAGCGGCCATGAACCAGGTGAGCGAGAGCTTGTCGAGCGGGCTGAGCAGGTCGTTGTTGGCCACCAGCCCGCCGATGGTGCGCAGCGGCTTGTGCAGGGGTGACATGCCGAGGATGCCCTGGGCGCCCCCGTCGGGCACCCGGACCTCGAACTCGTCCTCCCAGCACACCATGGCGTCGAGGTCGACGCCGGCCCGCTTCAGCAGGTCGGGGAGGGCGGAGAAGAAGCCCAGGAAGCGGTGGAGGCCGGACTCGACCGCCATCCCGTCCTCCACCCAGGACGCGGTCCGCCCGCCCACGACCGCCCCTGCTTCGAGAAGCATGACGTCTACGTGCTGGTCGGCCAGCTCGAAGGCGCAGGCCAGCCCGGCCAGGCCCCCGCCCACCACGACAACGTCGTTCACGAGGGGTCGTTCACGAGGGGTCGTTCACGAGGCGGGTCCGGGCTGCCGCTCCTGCTGGGCCAGGCGGCGCTCGGCCACCCGGCCGAGCCGCCGCAGCATCTCCTGGTTGCGCAGCGCCATGACGGCGTCGAACACCGGGTTCCACAGGGCGGCGGCCGGTCCCTCGACGGCCACCTCCTCGACGACGACCTCGGTGCCCCCCTCCGCCGGCTCCAGCCTGAACGTCACCTGGTTGACCGCAACCGGCCGCATGTGGGCCCGCAGGACGAGGCGGGCCGGCTCGTCGACCTCCTCCACCCGGGTCAGGTCGCGCAGGACCAGCGGGCCGATGCCCAGCGTGTGGTGGAACTCGCTGCCCTTGTCCGGCCAGGTCGGCTCGAACCGGCGGATGCGCTTGGTCCCCACGACGAACTCGTCGTAGGTGCGGGGGTCGGACAGCACGGCGAAGACGGTCTCCACGGGGGCGGGGACGACGGCGCGGTTGACGGCCACGCCTCTAGCCTCCGAGGGCGGTGCGGGCCAGCCGGTCCTTGAACCGGTCGGGCAGCACGGTGTCGAGGAGGTTCACGACGGGGGTGTCGATTCCCACCCGGTAGACGGCCTTGGGCCGGCCGGCGGTGAGGGCGTCGCCGATCACCCTGGCCACGGTGCCGGCGTCGGCCATGAAGGGGCGGGCGCCGTCGAGCACGGCCACGGCCCGGTCGTAGGCGGTCGGGTGGGCCGATCCGGGGCGGCGGCGCAGCAGGTCGTGGCGAGCCTTGTCCCAGATGCCGGTGCGGACGCCGCCCGGCTCCACCATGACCACCTCGATCCCGTCGCCCGCCACCTCCCGGCGCAGGGCGTCCGTGACGGCGGTCAGGCCGTGCTTGCACGCCTGGTACCAGCCGGTCATGGCCGCAGTGGCGTGGGACAGGGTGGAGGTGACGTTGAGGATGCGGCCCTCGCCCCGGCGGCGCATGGCTGGCACGGCCAGGGCGGCCAGGTGCATGGGGGCCACGACCATGGCGTGCAGCTGGCGCAGGGCCTCGTCGGGGTGGACGTCGACCACCTGGCCCACGTTCATGTAGCCGGCGTTGTTCACGACCGCCCAGGGGGCCAGGGCGGGGACCACCCGCTCGCACGCCCCGCCGTCGGTGACGTCCAGCACCTCCGTCTCCACCGCCACGCCGGCTGCCGCCGCCTCGGTGAGGATGGCCGCCGCCTTGTCGTCGGAGCGGGCGGTGCCCACCACCCGGAAGCCGAGGCGGGCGAGGTGGAAGGCCGTCTCCTTCCCGATGCCGGAGTTGGCGCCGGTGACGAGGACGGTCCGGACCACGGCTGCCATCTACCCAGCCGTGGTCGAGGGGATGCGTGCTCAGTGAGGGCGCAGCCGGGCGATCAGCCAGGCGATGCCGTCCTGGCCGTCCATGGCCTCCTCCCAGCCCTCGAGGAGGCGGGTCACGTTGTCCCGGCCCCGCACGTGCTTGAGGATGCGGACGCCGAGGTCCTCGGGGTCGGCCGGCATCACCACGAAGTCGCCGAAGGGGTCGTACCAGACCGGCGGCAGCTCTCCCTGCATGACGTAGAGCTCCCCGGTGTCCTCTACCCAGTTCAGCTCGTAGCGGCGCCCGTGGGCGTCGTGCCAGTCCTGGCCGAACTGCAGCTCCTCCGAGGCCCGGCGGCGGGGGTCGGCGTCGTAGAACTCCTCGATGTCCATGGGGCGGAAGCGTAGGTAGGCTGCCGGTCCCGTGGGCGACGAACGGCAGCTGCGCCTCGTGGCCCGGCGGTTGGCGCCCGTCGCGGCCGCCGCCGTCCTGGGGGCGGTGTTGGTGGCGCTGGTCGTGGCCAGGGACGGGGG
>DATLGZ010000193.1:0-4977 GCA_035540235.1 Acidimicrobiales bacterium
GGGAGTCGAGGATCTCACGGGCCTGGATGTGCTCGATGCCGCTCATGGTCTCCTGTTGCGCTGTGCCTGTTGCTGAAGTGGCTGTTGCTGAAGTGGCTGTTGTTGCCAAACGCTACCGCCCCCACCGCTGCGGTCAAGACGGCGGTTCGAGAGGGCCCCGCCGTGGTACACCGCAGGCGGTGATCCCCGGGTTCAACCACGGCCGCGCCGCCTGCGGTGCTGGCCCCCGAAGCAAACTAGGCGCCTGAACTTCTTCGACGGGCTCGTCGCGCTGTGCATCCTGGCCGCCGCCCTGGGCGGGTACCGGGCCGGCTTCGTCGCTCGCGTGGCGTCGTGGGTCGGGCTGATCGTGGGCGTGGGCGTGGCCGTACTGCTCGCGCCCCGGATCCTGGAGGCGGTGGAGCAGAACACCGATCCCCAGCTGCGGGCCCTCATCTCGGTGGGCGTGTTCGTCGTCATGGCGAGCCTGGGCGCCACCATCGGCGAGATCGCCGGCGTCAGCCTGCGCCGGCTGATCCCTCCTGGCCCGGCCCGCTCCGTCGACCGTGGGGTGGGCACGGTGGCGGCCGGCCTGAGCGTGCTGGCCCTCCTCTGGCTGCTGATCCCGGCGCTGTCCGAGGTGCCGGGGGAGCTGTCCTCCCAGGTGCGCAACTCCACCATCGCCCAGGCCGTCGACCGGGCCGCCCCCAACGCCCCCGGGCCCCTCCAGGCCCTGCGCAACCTGGTGCAGGACGCCGACTTCCCCCGCGTCTTCGAGGCCCTGGGGCCGTCGCCCGGTTCGGGACCGCCTCCCGAGGCGAGCGGCCTCTCCGCCGAGGTGGAGGCCAGGGTCAGCGCCTCGACCGTCCGCATCAGCGGCCCGGCGTGCGGGCGGGTGCTCGAGGGCAGCGGCTTCTCGCCCGAGCCCGGCATCATCGTCACCAACGCCCACGTGGTGGCGGGCGTCGACCGCCCGACGGTCCAGCGCCCCGACGGCGCCCGCATCCGGGCCCGGGTGGTCGTGTTCGACCCCAACCGCGACCTGGCCGTCCTCGAAGTCGACGACCTCCGCCAGAACCCGCTGCCCATCGGCACGCCCGAGGTGGGGGGCACCGGCGCGGTGTTCGGCCACCCCGGTGGCCAGGTGCAGCTCGAGATCTCGCCCGCCCGCATCGAGCAGCGGGTCAACGCCCTGGGCCGCAACATCTACAACAGCCCGGGCGCCCGCCGGGACGTGCTCGTGCTGGCGGCCGAGCTGCGCCCCGGCGACTCGGGCGGGGCGCTGGTGGACACCGACGGAGCGGTGGTGGGCGTGGCCTTCGCCATCGCCCCGGACGCGCCCAACACCGCCTACGCCCTCCACGCCAGCGAGCTGCGGGAGGTGCTCGACGTCCCCCGGGCCGGGCCGGTGGGCACCGGCCCCTGCATCCGCTGACCCGGTCAACATCCGTACCATGACGGCCGATGGGAGGGGATCGGTGGGAGCCGTCGGTCGCGGTGGCGGGCGTGCTGGTGGCGCTCGTGCTCACCGCCGGACTCGGCGCGCTGGTGGTGAGGACGGCGGCCGGCGCCGCCGCCTCGCTCGGGCGCGGTCCCGTCGTGCTGGCCGCCGCCCCCTCGCCGGTGGCGCTGCCCGAGCGGTTCCGGGCCGCCGGCTACACCCTCCCCCGGGGGGCCTCCGTCTACGCCGCCCAGGTCCTCACCTCGCCCGGCGGCTCCCTGCGGCTGGTCGAGTACGAGGCCGGCGGGGGCGCCAACGGGGGGGACTTCTGGCCCGCCTCGTCGGTGAAGGTCATGGTGGCCCTGGGCGCCCTGGACTTCCTCCGCACCCTCGGGTTCACCGGCGCCGCCACCGTGCAGTGGCCGTCGGGGTGGTCGACTTCGGTGCGGGCCCTCATCAACGACGCCATCGACGACAGCGCCAACGACGCCTACGACCTGCTCGTCCAGATCGCCGGCCTCGATCGGCTCAACACCTCGTTCCTGAGCCCCGCCAACGGCTTCTCCGACACCGTCATCCAGCGGTCCTACGCCGGCTACGACATCCACTCCTCGCCGCAGCTGTTGGTCACCGAGGGCCCGCGCTCCGTCACCGTCCCGGCCCGCTCCAGCTCCGCGGTCTACGACTGCCCCCAGTGGGGCAACTGCTCGACCCTCCACGACATGGCCGAGTCGATCCGGCGGGTGATCCTCCACGACGAGCTGCCTCCCGCCCAGCGGTTCAACGTCGACCGGTCCGACATCCGGGCCCTGGCCGGCGCCCTCCTGGCGGCGGAGGGGTGGATGGACCCGGGGGTGGCCCGGGCCCTCGGGATCCGGGCCCGGGTCTACAACAAGCCCGGGTTCGCGAGCGGGCTGGACTGCCTCGACGTGGGCCTGGTGGAGGACGTCGCCACCCGCCGCCGGTTCGTTCTCGCCATGACCGTGCCGGTGGCCAGCGCCGGCGACCAGGGCTGCGGGGTGCTGGCCGGGATGGCCGAGGCGGTGCTGGAGGCGCTGGTCACCTGAGCGGGCGGCGCCGGGCCCGGTCGAGGAACGGGTCGAGGGCGGCCGGGTTGGCCAGCCCTTCGAGGCTCAGCACCGCCTCGAGCGGCTCCCCCTGGAGCAGGCGCCTGACCGGGACCTCCACCTTCTTGCCGTTGAGGGTCCGGGGCACCTCGGGCACGGCCACGACCTCGTCGGGCACGTGGCGGGGCGACAGCTCGGCGCCGGCCCGGTCGCGGATGGCGGCCCGCAGGTCGTCGTCGAGGCCGGCGCCGGCGGCCGGCACCACGAAGAGCAGGAGCCTCCCGCCGACGTCGACGGCCAGGCTGTCGTCGACCTCGGGCAGGGCCTCGACCACCCGGTAGAGCTCGGCCGTGCCGATGCGCACGCCGGCCCGGTTGAGGGTGGCGTCGGAGCGGCCCCAGATCACGCACGAGCCCTCCTCGGTGAACGTCACCCAGTCGCCGTGGCGCCACACCCCCGGGAACGCCTCGAAGTAGCTCTCCCGGTAGCGGCGCCCGTCGTCGTCGCCCCAGAGCCGCAGCGGCATGGACGGCATGGGCTGGCGCACCACCAGCTCGCCCGTCTCGCCCACCACGGCCTGGCCGGCGGCGTCGTAGGCGGCCACGTCTACCCCCAGGCACCGGCACTGGATCTCACCGGCCCTCACCGGCAGCACCGGGCAGGGGCCCACGAAGGCGCTGCACACGTCGGTGCCGCCGCTGGCGGAGGCGACGGGGACGTCGTCCTTCACGTTCTCGTACACCCAGCGGAAGCCGTCGGGCGGGAGGGGGGCGGCCGTCGAGCCCACCGCCCGCAGGGCCGACAGGTTTCCCTCGGCCCGGGGGACGACGCCCGCCCGGGCGCAGGCCTGGAGGTAGGGGGCGCTGGCCCCGAACCAGGTGGTGCCCGTCTCCGCCGCCATGCGCCACAGGGCGCCCAGGTCGGGGTGGGCGGGGCTGCCGTCGTAGAGGACGATGGTCGCACCTGCGGCCAGCCCGCTGACCAGGAGGTTCCACATCATCCACCCGGTGGAGGAGTACCAGAAGAACCGGTCGCCGGGGCCGGCGTCCATGTGCAGGGCGTACGACTTGAGGTGCTCGAGGAGGATGCCGCCGTGGCCGTGCACGAGGGCCTTGGGGGGACCGGTGGTGCCCGAGGTGTAGAGGGCCCACAACGGGTGGTCGAAGGGGACCGGCTCCGGTCGCAGGTCGGCCCCCGATCCGGTCGCGGCCACGTCGTCGAGGGTGGGCCCTGCCGGGGCGCCACCGAGGCCGAGGTTGGGGACGGTGACGGCGGCCCGCAGCGAGGGAAGGCCGGCGACGAGGCGGCGGACGGCCTCCCGCCGGTCGTGCTCGACGCCCTTGAACACGTAGCCGTCCACCGCCACCAGCACCGCCGGCTCGATCTGGCGGAACCGGTCGAGGACGGCGGCCGGCCCGAAGTCGGGGGAGCACGACGACCAGACTGCGCCCAGGCTGGCGCTGGCCAGGAAGGCGACCAGCGTCTCGGGGATGTTGGGTGCGTAGGCCGCCACCCGGTCGCCGGGGCGGACGCCCAGGCCCCGCAGCCCGGCCGCCACCTCGGCTGTCCGCCGGCGCAGCTCGCCGAAGGTCAGCTCCTCGGGCGGGCGGTGCTCGCTGCGGAACACCACCGCCGTCTCGCCGGCGGGGCGACGGAAGGCGTGGTCGGCGTAGTTGAGGCGGGCGCCGGGGAACCACTCCGCCCCCGGCATCGCTCGCCGGCCCAGGACCCGCTGGTAGGGGGCGGCGGCGGCGATGCCGAAGTAGTCCCACAGCGAGGCCCAGAACCCCTCCAGGTCGGCCACCGACCAGGCCCACAGCTCCTGGTAGGTCCCGAACCGCAGCCCCCGGGACTGGGCCAGCCACCGCTGGTAGCGGGTCAGCCCGCAGCGCTCCACCCTCTCCGGCGGCGGCGTGAACAGCACCTCGGCCATGGCGCCGCCGCACGCTAGCGGCGGCGGGCTACCGCCGGCCGCCGGGCCAGGGGTCCACGCCGGCCCCGGCCGGTCAGACGCTGACCGACTCGTCCGCCGCCCGCTCCAGGGCGGCGATGTCGATCTTCTGCATACCCAGCATGGCCGCCATGGCCCGGGCCGCCCGGTCCCGGTCGGGGTCGCTGAGCAGCTCGCTCAGGCGGGTGGGAACGATCTGCCACGACAGCCCGAACCGGTCCTTGAGCCAGCCGCACGGCCCCTCCGACCCGCCCTCGGACAGCCTCGCCCAGTACTCGTCGACCTCCTCCTGGTCGTGGCAGCTCACCTGGAACGAGACCGCCTCGGTGAAGCGGAACTCCGGGCCGCCGTTGAGGGCGACGAACTCCTGGCCGTCCAGTTCGAAGGTCACGGTCATCACGGTGCCGGCGGGGCGGGGCGCCCCCTCGCCGTAGCGGGCGACCTCGAGGATGCGGGAGCCGGGGAAGACCGAGGTGTAGAAGGCGGCCGCCTCCTCGGCCTCGGTGTCGAACCACAGGCAGGGGGTGATCGTGTTCATG
>DATLGZ010000194.1:0-3653 GCA_035540235.1 Acidimicrobiales bacterium
GGGCGGCGACGAGAGCGGCGGCGGTCCCGTGGGGGACGGCCGTGAGCACGTGGGGCTCGGCCTTGGGGCGGGCCCGGTAGTTCAGCACCGCGATGGCGCCGGCGACGGCCGTGGCGCCGGCCACCTCGGGCCCGGCGAAGGTGTGACCCGCGGCTGCGGCCGCGCCCACGGCGGCCGTGGTCCCGACGGCGAGGCCGACGGCGAGCCTGCTCGGTCGGGCCCGGCGGGCGAGGGACACCGGGGACTGGTCCCCGGGGCGGGAGGATGCAGCTGCGGTCATACGTGCATTGTCGGCATCGAGGGCCTCCCGGTAAAGCGTGCTGACCAGCCTCTTCAGCAGTGGTGCTGGCATCACCACTTGAACGTGCGAGCCGTACCCTGGGTTGACATCCGAGGCCGAGGAGGGCGATGGAGCGGTCGGTGCTCCAGGGACTGGCGGTCTTCCGCTGGGGGGCGTGGCTGTGGATGGCCGCGGTGCTCGGCGTGTCTCGTGCCGACCTGCGGCGGCCGTGGCTGGCGGTGGCACTGGTGGGGCTGGCCCTGGCCGTCACCGCCGTGGACACCACCTTCCTGCGGCGAGACCACACTGCGCTGCTCCGGCCCGGGCCCGTGCTGTTCGAGCTGGCGGTGGGGGCGGCGCTCGTCCTCTGCGACGGCTGGGCCTACGGTCCCGACCACGCCTTCTCCACG
This sequence comes from Acidimicrobiales bacterium, assembly GCA_035540235.1. Taxonomy (GTDB): domain Bacteria; phylum Actinomycetota; class Acidimicrobiia; order Acidimicrobiales; family AC-14; genus JBFMCT01. Next base: position 691 of record DATLGZ010000194.1, read on the forward strand.
TCGCAGTCGCTGGGGTCGGTGTGGCCGCTGGCCGGCATCCTGGCCGCCGGCGTGGCGTGCGGCCCCCTGCCCGCCGCCGGCGCCGGTCTCGCCATCGGCCTGGCCCGCACCGGGGCGGTGCTGGCCAACGGGGCCGCCATCGACAGCGGCGGGCGGGTGCTGTCCCTCCTCAACACCATGGTCTTCTACGCCCTGGGCGGGTTCGCGGCGGGCTACGTCATGACCCTGCTGCGCCGGGCCGAGCGCGAGATCTCGGCCGCTCGGGCGCGGGAGGACGTCGCCCGCACCCTGCACGACGGCGTCCTCCAGACCCTGGCGGTGGTCGAGCGGCGGGCCACCGACCCGGATCTGGCCCGGATGGCGCGCCAGCAGGAGCGCGACCTCCGCGAGTTCCTGTTCGGCGCGGCGTCGGATCCGGCGGGGGGGCCGGCGCTGGGGGGCGGCGACGTGGGCGCCGGCCTGCGGGCGGCGGCGGCCCGGTTCGAGCAGGCCTTCGGGGGCCGGGTCGACGTGATCGTGGCCGACGATCTGGCCCCGCTGGCCCGCCCATCATGCGACGCCCTCGTGGGCGCGGCGGGGGAGGCCCTCATGAACGCGGGCAAGCACGGGGGCGCCTCCCGGGTCACCATCTACGTCGAACCCGCTGACGGCGCCGGCGGCCGGGCCGGCGCCTTCTGCTCGATCAACGACGACGGGTCGGGCTTCGACCCGGCCACCACCCCCGAAGGCGTCGGCCTCTCCCGGTCGATCCGCCGGCGGGTGGAGGAGGTGGGCGGCCGGGCCGAGGTCAACAGCCGCCCGGGCGAGGGAACGGAGGTGTGCCTGTGGCTCCCGTGAGGGTCGTGCTGGCCGACGACCACCCCATCTGGCGTGACGGCGTGCGGGCCGACCTGGCCGACGGGTTCACGGTGGTGGGCGAGGCGTCGACGGCCGACGAGGCCATCGCCGCCATCCGGGCCCACCACCCCGACCTGGTGGTGTGCGACCTGCAGATGCCGGGCGGGGGTGGCCTCAAGGTCGTGAGGACGTGCGGCGAGGAGGCCCGCATCGTCATGCTCACGGTCTCGGAGCAGGAGCGGGACCTGCTCGACGCGGTGGCGGCCGGAGCGGTCGGCTACCTCGTCAAGTCGACCTCGGGGCCCGAGCTGCGGGCCAGCCTGCGGCGGGCGGCGGCCGGCGAGCCGGTGTTCGCCCCGGCCCTTGCCGCCCTCGTGCTGGGCGAGTTCCGGCGGCTGGCCAAGGCCTCCTCAGGCGTGCAGCCCCTGTCGGAGCGGGAGCGGGAGGTGCTGCAGCTGGTGGCCCGGGGCCACACCTACAAGGAGATCGGCAAGCGGCTGTTCATCGCCGAGAAGACGGTCGAGAACCACGTGCGCAACATCCTGGGCAAGCTCCACCTGAACCGCAAGCAGGAGCTGATCCGCTACGCCCTGGAGCACGGGATCGAGTAGCCCGGCGCAGCCCGGACGGAAGATCGCCGGCCGGCGGCCTTTACAGCGAGTGGACGGGGCTGCTGGACTGCCCGCCAATGCGCCGCGCCGCCCGGCTGCTGGGGCTTGTTGCCGCCGTCGCACTGGTCCCCGCCTGCTCACGCCCGGGGCCCGAGGTGGCGGTCTCGCCGGCGCGGGCCGCCGAGCCGATCGCCGCCCCCGCCGTCGAGCCCGCCGCCGTCGAGCCCGCCGCCGTCGAAGCGCAGCCTCAGCCCGAGCCGGCCCGCTTCGCCGTCGGTGCCCCGGCCGTCCATGCCGTGCGCGCCCCCGCCGAGCTGCCCGAGGAGGTCCGGTCGGGCATCGAGGAGGTGCTCGACCGCTACCTCAACCTCGCCATGGTGGAACCGCTGCGCCGGGCCACGCCGGTCGAGGACCTGAGCGGCGTCTTCCGCGGGGGTGCGCTGGAGAGGGCCACGGGTCCTGACCGGGGAGCCCTCGTCGACGAGGGCTTCCCCCGGGTCGCCCGGCTGCACGTGGGCGAGGCGTCGGCCCGGCTCACCGCCCTCGTCGGCCCGGGGGGCGTGGCGGTGGTGGCGGCCGACGTCCACGTCGTCCTCACCGGCGCGGTCGTCGGGGGGGCCTTCAACGTCGACCGCGCCGGCGAGCTGGAGCTGCGGCCGGGCGACGACGGCTGGCGGGTGACCGGGTACTCCGTCACCGCCACCCGGTCGGGGCCCGACGGCGTCGTCACCACGACGACCGCGGGTTCGTGAGGCATCGCCGCTTGGCCATCTTCACCGGCTTGCTGATCCCCATCCTGCTGGCGGCGGGGCTGGCCGCTTCGAGCCTCCGGGGAGGGGCGGGGATCGACATGGGCGACCCCGCCTTCGAGGTGACCCGCGTGGACCAGGCCCACTTCAGCGACCTGCCGGGCGAGCCGGTGTTCGTCCTGCTCGTCGGCCACGACGCCCGTCCGGGGGACCGCACCGCCCGGGGCGACGCCCTCCACCTCGTGGGGGTGAACCCCGCCGCTGGCCGGGCCACCATCCTCAACTTCCCCAGGGACCTGTGGGTGCCGATACCGGGCCGGGGCACGGCCAAGATCAACGCCGGCTACGAGTTCGGGGGGGCGGCGCTGCAGGCCCGCACGGTCGCCCAGCTGGTTGGCGTGAACATCCCCTACGTCGTCACCACCGGCTTCGAAGGGTTTCAGGCCATGGTCGACGACCTGGGTGGCATGGAGGTCGACGTGCCCATGGCCATGGCCGACCGGAACTCAGGGGCCTTCTTCAGTCCCGGCGTCACCCACATGGACGGCTGGCAGGCGCTGGCCATGGCCCGCAACCGCGGCCTGGCGGGCGGCGACATCACCCGCACCACCAACCAGGCGCACCTCATACTGGCGGCCCTGACCAAGCTCCGGGGCGAGAGCCCCACGGTGGCCAAGACCCTCCACTGGCTGGCCGTGCTGCTGCGCAACGCCACCCTCGATGGCGCCGGTTACGCCGACCTCTACCGCCTGGGTCGGCTCGCTCT
>DATLGZ010000195.1:0-4915 GCA_035540235.1 Acidimicrobiales bacterium
GGACGCGGCGGAGGGGATGGTGGCCTACGACTCCGCCTGCCGCCCACCGGCGGCGGTGGCCGACGCCCTCGCCCTGCCCTTCGCCGACGCCTCCTTCGGCGTCACCGTGGCCGCCTTCTCCCTCAACCACGTGGCCGATCCCGGCGCCGGCCTGGCCGAGGCGGCCCGGGTGACGGGCCGGGGCGGGGCGGTGCTGGCGTCGGCCTACGCGGCCGACGACTCGCACCCGGTCAAGGACGCGGTCGAGGGGGCGCTGGCGGCCCGCGGGTGGGCCCCCGAGCCGTGGTTCGAGTCGCTGCGAGCCGATGCCATCCCCAAGCTGGCCACCGTGGAGGCGGCGGGCCGGGCGGTCGTCGAGGCCGGCCTCGACGCCGACGTGGCGGCCGTGCGGGTGCCCTTCCCCGAGCTCGGCGCCGACGATCTGGTGGCGTGGCGCCTGGGCATGGCCCAGTACGTCTCCTTCGTGGCGTCCCTGGCCCCGTCGGAGCAGGAGGCGCTGGCGGCGGAGGCGGTTGCCCGCCTGGGCCGGAGCTGGCCCGTGCTGGAGCGCTCGGTCATCCTCGTGCGGGTCGTGCGGCCATGACCTGGCGGGCGAGCCGGCGGGGCCCGTCGCCGCCGTGGCCGCTCGATGCCGCTAGGCGGGCCACCATGGCGTCGGCGGCGGCGGTCCAGGCCTCGACGCCCCGGGCCGCGCCCAGGGCCGCCACCAGCGGCCAGCCGTCAAGGCCGGCGCAGCGCCCCAGCCCGGCCACCACATCGGCCAGCCGCTCGGAGGGCACGCCGGGGTCGGCCAGGCCCGCCACCGCGGTGGCCAGCAGCTCGTAGCGGCCGGCGCGGCGCGAGGCGGCGTCGGCCGCCACCTCGGCGGCGGCTGCGGCGGCGGCCGTTGGGTGCCCGTCGAGCAGGGCCAGCCGAGCCCGCAGCAGGCCGTAGCGGTGGCGCTGGTGCCAGGCCATGGTCCCGGCCCAGCTGGCCAGGGGAGCGAGGCGCTCGGCCAGGGCGGCGGCCGCCCCCGGGTCGCCACGGAGCAGGCAGCCGTCGGCCAGGTCGAGGAGGGCGACGTAGTGGGCCTCGGCCATGGCGTCGGCGCGGGGTCCGTTACCGTCGCCGCCGGTGAGGGCGGCGGCGGCGGAGTTGGCCTCGTCCGCCTCCTCGGCCCGCCCCGACCACCGCAGGATCCAGGCCCGCACGTTGGCGGCGGGGCCGGCGAAGCGGGCGCCGACCGGCCCCGCCCGGTCCAGGGCGGCGGACAGTTCGTCGGCCGCCGCCAGTGCCTCGGCGACCCGGCCCAGGTAGCCCAGGGCCATGGCCCGGGCGAAGCGGAGGTGCAGAGGGGCCCACGGGTGGGCGAGGGCGTCGGGCGCCATGGCCGCCCCCGCCAGCGCGGCCAGGGCGTCGTCGGGGCGGCCCTGGTGGTTGCGCACGTGGGCCAGCCACACGTCGGCCACGTGGCGGACGGCGGCGGGGGCGCCGTCCACCGGCGTGGCCAGCACCTCGGCCGCGCCCTGGAGGTCGCCCGCCCCGTGGCGCGTCCGGCCGGCCAGGGCCACGGCGCTGGCCCGCACCGCCGGGTCGGTCGCCACCTCGAGCACCTCGTCGGCACACGCCCGGGCCTCCCGGTAGCGCCGCTGGTAGTAGGCGACCCAGCCCGCCACCTCGAGCGCCGCCGGCCCCCCGCCCAGGGCGACGGCCCGGGCCGCGTCCTCGGCCGCGGCGGCCAGGGCCGACGCGCTCATGCGGGTCCGGGCCCGGGCCACGTAGGCGTCGGCCGTCTCGTCCAGCTCGAGGGCGGTGCCCAGGTGGTCCTCGGCGGTGCCCAGATCGAAGCGGGCGGCCGCCGCCCGGGCCGCCTCGACGTAGGCGGATGCCGCCAGCCGGGCGTCCCCGCCCTCGCGGGCGTGGACGGCCACCCGCATGGCGTCGTGGCCGGGACGGGCGGCCAGGGCGGCCGCCGCCTGGCGGTGCACGAGGGCCCGGCGGGCCGGCCCGGCGCCGGCGTCGAGGGCGTCGCGCACCAGGCCGTGGCGGAAGGAGAACCCCCCGCCCCGCTCGGCCAGCAACCCGGCGGCGGCGGCCGCCTCCAGGTGACCCAGCACCGTAACCGCGTGCTGCTGGCTGACCTGGGCGATGAGGTCGAGGTCGCAGTCGGGGCCGAGCACGGCCGCCACCCGCAGGGTGGCCGCCGCCTCAGGGCCGAGGGCGTCCACCCGCAGGGCGACCGCCTCCTGGAGGTCGGCCCCTCCGCCGGCCAGGGCGACGAGCAGCAGGGGATGGCCGCCGGTGCGGCCGTGGAGGGCCTCCGCCTGTTCCCGGCCCACCAGCTCGGCCGCCTCCTCCACGCTCAGGGGGCCGGGACGGAGGGTGGCGGTGGGCGCCAGCGGGGCCGTCTCGGGCCGGCGGGAGGTGACGACGAAGACCGTCGCCGGGCAGCGGTGGCGGGCGAAGGCGAGCCACGCCCGGGTGGATGGGCCGGCCCGGTGCAGGTCCTCCACCACCAGCACCAGCGGGCCGCCGGGGTGGCACCGGGCGACGGCGGCGGCCAGGGCCGAGAAGAGGGCGGCCTGGCCGGTCTCGGCGTCGGCGACCACGGTGGCCGACGGGCCGGCCACCGGACCGAGCAGGGGGGCCAGGGCGTCGGCGTCGGGGCCGACGATGGCGGCGGCCCGCTCGCTGCCGGCGGCCCGCAGGTGCTCGACCAGGGCGTCGCTGACGGGTTGCAGGGGGAGGTCGCGGCCCAGCTCGTCGCAGCGTCCCTCCAGCACGACGACGCCCCGCCCCGCCACCTGCCGGCTCCAGTGGTCGACCAATGCCGACTTGCCGATGCCCGCCTCCCCCTCGACGGCGACGAGGGCGGTGCCGCCCCCGGCCGCCTGGGCCAGGGCCTGGTCGAGGGCGGCCAGCTCTGCGGCCCGGCCCACGAACCCGCCGGGGCCGGCGGCGGGCGCACCGGGGCCGGCGGCGGGCGTCGCCGCTCCCGCCTCGTCGGCGGTGAGGGCGGTCGAGTAGAGGGCCTCCGTCTCGGGCGTGGGGGACACGCCCAGGTCCTCGACCAGCCGGCTGCGCACGCCGGCGTAGGCGGCCAGGGCGGAGGCGGGCCGGCCGGCCGCCAGGTGGGCGCGCATGAGGGCGCGCAGGGCGACCTCGTCGTAGGGGTCGCGGGCCAGGGCGGCCTCCCCCAGGGCGGCCGCCCCCCCGAAGTCGCCGGCGGCCACCGCCGCGTCGATCGCCACCGAGCGGGCCCGCGCCACCGCCGCGTCGGCGGCCGCCCGCTCGGCCTCGACCCACAGGCCGTCCTCGTCGGGCAGGAGCGGTCCCCTCGCCAGCTGGAGGGCGGCCTCGGCCGCGGCCCGGGCCGCCCCCACCTTCCCCTCGGCCAGGGCGGCGGCCGCCGCCGCCCCCAGGGACGCCACGTCGTCCACGTCGAGCCAGTCGGCCCGCAGGGAGTAGCCGGCGTCGGTGCGGGGGAGGCGGTCGGCGCCCACCACGCCCCGCAACCTGGACACCAGCACGCCCACCTGCTCGGCCGGGCGGGCCGGCTGGTAGTCACCCCACAGCACCTCGGCCAGGGCGCCCGGGCTCACCGGCGCGCCCCGGGCCAGGGCCAGCACCTTCAGCAGGGTGCGGCCCTTGCGGCTCCCGAGGTCGCGCTCGGCGATGCCGTCGACCGCCAACCCTCCCAGCACCCGGACCCGCACGCTACGACTCGGTGAACAGCTCCTCGCCCCGGCGGAGGCGAGCGGCGATGCGGACGACGTGGGGCAGCTCGCGGCGCGTGGGGGTGTGGGCGGCGAGGAAGCGGGCCGCCCCCGCCAGCAGCAGGGCCGCCTCCTCCGACCCGGCGGGCCAGGCGCCGGCCTGGCGCACCGCCGCCTCCACCGTCTGGAACCAGTGGAACTGGGCGTCCTCGGAGAGAAGGGCCCGGCCCAGGGCGGCCACCAGCGGGCCGGTGTCCCCACCGCCGCGGACCCAGCCGTAGGCGATGGCGCCGGCCCGGTCGACGCCGCCCTGCTCGTCCCAGCACGGCTGCAGGCCGGCGAGGTCGGGCAGGCCTCCGCCCTCCCCGTCGCCGCCGTCGAGGCGCGGCAGGCGGGCGGCGGGCACGTTCAGGAAGCGGTCGAGGTAGACGCGCAGGGCCCCGTGCACCACGCCCCGGAGCAGATCGGCCGACGGCGTGCGGCGCAGGGCCTGGTGGACGGCGTTGGCGGTGGTGAAGCCGTGGTGGACGACGTCCCAGTCGCCGAAGTCGTTCTGGGTGTGGAAGCGGGTGATGCGCAGCCCGGCGGCGAGGGCGCACGCCCGCCCCAGCTGCTCGGGGGTGGCGCCCCCCTCCACCGCCTCGACCAGGGCGTCGACGATCTGGTCGGGCTCGAGGTCGAGCAGGCGGCGGCCCAGGGCCGCCACCCCCTCGGGCTCGGCCAGGCCGGGACCGTCGAGCGCCAGCCCGGCCAGGCGCCGGTTGGCCTGGAGCACCAGGGCGGCCAGGTCGTGGGGGTGGCGCCAGCGGCCCCCCTCCTCCGAGCGGGCGGCGTTGGCGGTCTGGTCGACGAGCGTGGGCAGCACCGCGGCGGCCCCGTCCCACCCCAGGTGGTCGAGCAGCTCGAAGGCCTTGTTGGTGAAGTCGACGGTGTGGCCGCCGTCGAGGAAGACGTGGTCGGTGGCGGCCGCCAGCATCATGCCGGCCACCGTGGCCGGGTCGCAGCCCTCCTCGATGGCGGTGGCCAGCACCCGCTCGGCGGCGTCGCCCGACCGCGTCTCGATGAACCGGCGGTACCACGAGTGCAGGCGAGCGGCGGGAAGGCCGGCGTGGCCCAGCGGCGCCAGCGGGAACCGGGGTGGGCGGTTGCGGGTGTCGCGGGCGACGAAGGCGAGGCCGTGGACGAGGGCCAGCGGGCGGTCGTCGGGCTCGAGCCAGGGC
>DATLGZ010000196.1:0-2993 GCA_035540235.1 Acidimicrobiales bacterium
GTGCGGGTGGAGAGGTCGGGCTCGTCCTCGCCGGCGGGCTCGCGGGTCCAGCGGGCCAGGTGGTCGAGCAGGTCGGCCCGCATTACGGGGTCGACGTCGCCCGCGTCCTCCAAGGCCCGCTCGAAGACCGACCGCGCCGCCCCGTCGTCGAGGCCGGCGGGCCGGGCGCGTGACGGGACGGGGCCGAGGTGGCGGGCGGCCTCGTCGAGCAGGGCGACGTCGGCCTCCGTCCACGCCACGTCGGCCAACCGCCGCGACCGGGGGCGCACCAGCGCCCGCCACTCGGCCTCCTCCAGCACACCCGCGGCGGCCAGCTTCGTCAGGGCGGGCAGGCCGAACAGGTCGTGCAGCAGGGCGGCGGGGGTGAGGACGGGCCACGTGCGCTCGACGGCGGCCACGTAGGCCCGCGCCCGGTGGAGCTGGCGCTCGAGGTCCTCGGGGAGCGCCTCCTCCGGCGCCAGCCCCTCCCGGCGGCGCCACTCGTCGGTGAGGATGCGGGTGACCTGGCGCTCGAAGGCGGCCCGCCGCTCGTTGTGGGTGCCGTGGCGGCGCTTGACCCGGCGCACGACCTGGCGCGTGTGCTCGGGCGTCAGGCTCAGGATGTGGGCGCCCAGGGGGATGCTGGCCGGCCGGGGCAGCGGCCGCTGGCGCTGGCGCACGGCCTTGGCGATCACCGCCGCCATCCGGACGTCGCCCTTGACCCGGGCCGCCTCGGGGGTGTCGGTCCCCGACACCGTCACCGCCGGCACCAGGGTGGCGGGGGTGGCGAAGGTGACGGTGTGCTCGCCCAGGGAGGGAAGGACCTGCTCGATGTAGCGCAGGAAGACCCGGTTGGGGCCGAGCAGGAGCACGCCGGCCCGCTCCAGGGGGAAGCGGTACGTGTAGAGCAGGTAGGCGGCCCGGTGCAGGGCGACCGCCGTCTTGCCCGTGCCCGGCCCGCCCTGGACCACCAGCACGCCGGGCAGGGGCGCCCGGATGATCTCGTCCTGCTCCCGCTGGATCGTGGCGACGATGTCGCCCATGCGGCCGGTGCGGGCCCGGTGCAGGGAGTGGAGCAGGGCCGCCTCGCCGACGAGCACGAGGTCGCCGCCGCCGGCGTCGTCGACGGCCAGCAGGTCGTCCTCCACGTTGACCAGGCGGCGGCCCCGCAGCATGAAGTGACGGCGGCGGGTGAGCCCGAGCGGCTGCCCCGGGGTGGCCCGGTAGAAGGCCTCGGCCGCCGGGGCCCGCCAGTCGACGATGAGCGGCTCGTTCTGCTCGTCGGAGATGGCTACCCGGCCCACGTACAGCCGCTCGCCGTCGAGCCGGTCGATGCGGCCGAAGACGAGGCCGGCGTCGGCTTCCCGCAGGGCGGCCAGGCGGCGCTCGGTTACCTCCACCCGCACGTCGCGCTCGAAGCGGGCCTGGTGGGTACCCCCGTGGCCCTGGTCGAGAACGTCGGCCGCCACCGCGCGGGCCTGGTCTCGCATGTCGTCCAGCCGTGCGTAGGCCCGGTCGATGACAGCCTGCTCGGCCGCCAGTTCAGGGTGCGTCGTCAGCTGCTGCTCCGGGTCCTTCGTGAGGGGGAGACGATTTTAGCCGCCTCGGGGGCTGCGCTCCCGGCGGACGGAGGCGGCTGGACCGTGCTCCCCCCTACCGGGCGGGGCCGGCTTCGGTGGTCCGCCACCCCTCCTCGGTGCGGACCACCTCCATGGGCGCCGCCACCGGCTCGGCCGACCCCGACGGCTGGCGCTCCCAGCGGACCGCCCGCACGGCCAGCGACCCGGGCGCCGATCCCCGGCCCGTCACCTCCAGCACGAACGCCCCCGGCACCGAGGCCAGGCCCGCCGCCCACACGTCGACGATCCAGCGACTGGACAGGCTGGCCGTGGCCGACACGGAGACCGAGTCCATCAAGCCCTCCATCCGGGTCGGCTGGCCGGCGGCCACGTGCTTGAGGCGGACGCCCCGGATAGTGCGGCAGCCCATCAGCTGGCGGGCCTCGGTGAGGTGGGCGCGCAGCGCGGGCATGGCCCGGTCGCGCAGCTGCCGCTCCAGCAGCCGGCCCTGCTGGTCGAAATAGCGGGACCGCTGCCACGCCCGCTCCAGGCTGAGCGCCATGCCCGCCTCGCGGGCCACCTCCATCTCCTTGGGGAGGAGGTGGTTGGCGCGCGGCCCGAGGGTGCGGCGCAGCGTCTCCAGCTGCTCGGGCCGGAGCCCGAACTGCTCGCCCCAGAGCTGGAGGGCCTGGAGGCAGGGGCAGGGCTGGCCCCCGAGCATGAGCATGGCCCGCTCCGAGCCCAGGTCGTGGTCGTCGAGCTTGAACTTGCCCCACCGCCACGTGACCCGGTGCTCCTCGCCGTCGCAGGGCACGGTGGCCGTCACCGCCGGCACGTGCTCGTACCAGCGGACCGGGTCCTCGCCGTGCCCCGCCGTCATGCCGCGAAGCCGCCCGGCGCGTCGATGTGGACGACCCGGGCCCACGCCGGCGGGGCCCAGGCCGTGCCCCTCCGCACGATCGTGCCCTCGATGAGGCCCACCACCACCTGCATGCCCTTGGGGGGCTGCGCCGGCCAGGGCGTGAGGCCGTCGGTGAGCACCACCACGACCGAGGGGCGGGGGCGCAGGCGGGCGGCCGCCTCGATGCCGACGCCCATGTCGGTCCCCCCACCGCCCACCAGCTCCAGGTTGCGCACGCTGGCCACCCGCTGGACGGTGTTGACGGTGGCGTCGACCGACAGCACCCGCAGGCGGGTGCGGGCCAGCCCCACGCCCCGCAGCAACCCGTCCACCTCGGCCAGCACCTGGGCGAGCAGGTTGTCGTCCATGCTGCCCGACGTGTCGCACAGCACGACCACCTCGGGCACGGGCCGCTCCATGGCGGGCAGGACCACGTCGGGCACCGCGCCGGCCCGCCGGGAGGGGCGCCGGTACGTGTAGTCCACCCGACCCGACACCAGGCTGACGCCCTTGCGGATCTCCGCCGCCAGCACCCGCCGCCAGTCCACCTGGGG
>DATLGZ010000197.1:0-4298 GCA_035540235.1 Acidimicrobiales bacterium
CGCCCACCAGCCGCTGGAAGCCGCCGTTGATGCGGCGGGCGGCGATCCCGTCGCTGAGGGCCCCGGGCACCGTGGTGCGGCGGTTGGCCACGCCCAGCAGGAGCCGGCCGGCGGCGGGTCCGCTCGCGGCCCGGGCCGCCAGCCGGCTGAGCATGGCCCGGCGGGCGTTGCGCCGCCCCGCCTCCTGCTGCTGGCGCGCCGCCTCGGCGGCCAGCTCGTCGTGGCGGTGGCGCAGCACCGCGCCGGCGCCGAAGGCCCGTAGCTCGTGGGCCGCCACGGGGCCGGTCAGGTAGTGGCGGAGGATGCCCGCCTCCCGCATGTGCCGCGACCGGCGGCCGTAGAGGCGGGCCGGGTCCTCGGTGCGGGCCAGGATGGCCCACTGGGCGGCGGCGCCGGCCAGGGCGAGGGGGGCGAGGGCCCGGTCGCCGGGGCCGGCGGCCGCCACCCCCACGGCCAGGCCGGCCACCGCCTGGGGAAGGGCGAGGGCGCGCCGCAGCACCTCGCCCTGGCGGCTGGAGCCGTCGAGGGCCTTCTGGATGCGGTCCTGGACCTCGGGGTCCTCCACGTCGGCCAGCTCCATGGCCTCCACCGCGTCGAGCACGGCCGCCTCGGCCCGGGTGCGCACGGCCAGCGCCACCCGGTCGAGCTGCGCCCGGGCCGCCCCGTCCCCGCCGGCGCTGACCACTCCCAGGCCGGCGAGCCCGAGCAGGCGGCGGAACTGGCCCCGCAGGTCCCGGCGGGCCAGGACCTCCTCGAGGGCGGCCCGCCCCGACCACAGCGTGGCCAGCTCGGCCGCCGTCCCCGCCGCCGTCAGGGCCAGCACGGCCAGCAGGCCGGCCCGGTCGGCGTCCCACGCCAGCCGGAGGGCGCCGGCGGCGGCCCGGGCCGTCTCGGCCGGAGTGGCCGGCTCGGCGTCGATCGGCCCGAACCGCCCGAACCGCTCACCCATGAAGATGCGCACGTCGGCCACGGGCCGAGCGTAGGGGTCAGATCGCCCCCGTGAGCCGCCACGACCGGAGCATGGCCTCGAACTCGCTGAAGGAGCGGGCGGTGCCGTCGGAGCGCAGGATCGCCATCCACAGCCGGCCCTCCTGGGGCAGCACGACCATCCGCCCGTTCTGGCCGTCGAGGGTGGCCATCATCGACACCGCCCGGCCGGCGGGCAGCTCGAAGACCAGCACCGACGACAGGTCGACGACCAGCTGGCCGGGGAAGGGCACCATCCCGCGGGCGAGGTCGGCAGCCACGTCCTCCACCGGTGGCAGCCCCTCGACGTCCACGTAGCCGAACTCGACCTGCGCCCCGAGGGGGCCGATCATCCGCAGCTCCTCGCCGCTGAGCCCGGTCGAGACCTGGTAGGTGGCGGGGATGGCGACGGTGGAGCCTGCCCCGGTGGCCTCGACCGCCGGGCCGTGGCTGGCCGCCACCGCGATCAGCAGCAGCATCCCGTTGAAGGTGGCGTGGGCGGTGATGGAGCCCACCAGCCCCCGCCGCCAGTAGACGAGCCCGAGGAGCAGGCCCATGGCCACGTAGTAACGGAACTGCGAGAAGCGCAGGTGGGCGACGCTGAAGGCGATGGCGCTGAGCCAGATGGCGACGCGCTTGCCCCTGTCCCGCAGAGCCTCGGCCAGGAAGCCGCGGAAGACCAGCTCCTCCACGACGGGGGCGGCCACCACCAGGAGCAGGAAGCCGAGCAGGAAGGCGGCGGGGGAGCCCTGCGCCGCCAGCAGCGAGGTGGTGGGGTCGAGCACGGGCCGTCCCAGCGCCAGGCGCATCGCCCCGAACAGGACGATGGCCACCGCCCCGCCGATGATGAACCCCTCGGTCGCCCCCCGGAGGGCGTGCTGGCGGCCCCACTGGGGCCTCAGGCCCAGCTCGGCCGAGCGCAGCAGCACCCAGCCGGCGGCCAGCGCGAAGGCGGCCAGGCCGGTGGCCAGGGAGACCTTGATGGCGGTGGCCCGCTCCACGTCGTTGGCGAGCAGGAACCCGGTGGTGACCGCCTGCACGACCAGGTTGAGGAGGATGAGCTTGGTCACCGTGCGCCCCGCCTTGCTGCCGGCCCGGGCCTCCGGCCCCCGGGGCTCGTGGGGCAGGACCTCCTCCTCGGCGTAGAGGCCGTCCGAGCCCTCCAGCTCGGTGGGAGCGGGGGAGCCGCACATGAGGCACCGGTCCCGGCCGGCGTTGCCGTAGCCGCAGCCGCAGCGCCACAGCGCCGACCAGTCGTCGTCGAGCAGGACCTCGGTCCCAGCGTGCTGCCGCCGTGCCATGCCTGTTGGGATCGACGGGCCCGGACCCCCGCTTGAACATCATCTTGTTTAGACAGGTAAGACTTGTTATAACTGGCGCATGAGCGTTGCCATCGTCACCGGAGCCTCCCGAGGCCTGGGCCTGGCCCTGGCCCGGGCGCTGGCCGAACGGGGGTGGGCCCTCGTCATCGACGCCCGGGGCGGCGCCGCCCTGGCCGAGGCGGCCCGTGAGCTGTCGGTGCGGGCCAAGGTCGTGGCCCTGGCCGGCGACGTGGCCGACGAGGCCCACCGCCGGGCGCTGGTGGGGGCGGCCGCCGACCTGGGCGGCCTCGACCTGCTCGTCAACAACGCCAGCGTGCTCGGGCCCAGCCCCCAGCCGCCGCTGGCCGCCTACCCGCTCGCCGTGCTCGAGGACGTCTACCGGGTGAACGTGCTGGCGCCGCTCGGCCTCGTGCAGCTGGCCCTGCCGCTGCTGCGGCGGTCGGGTGGCCGGGTCGTCAACGTCACCTCCGACGCGGGCGTGCAGGCGTACGAGGGGTGGGGCGGCTACGGCTCGTCGAAGGCGGCGCTGGAGCAGCTCAGCAACGTGCTGGCGGCCGAGCAGCCCGACCTCCGCGTCTACTGGGTCGACCCCGGCGACATGAACACCCGTATGCACCAGGAGGCGTACCCGGGCGAGGACATATCGGACCGGCCCCCGCCGGAGGCGAGCGTGCCCGGCCTACTGGAGGTGATCGAGGGCGACCGCCCCAGCGGCCGCTACACCACCGCCGATCTGGTCTCGCCGTGACGGCGGTGGCGGCTGCGCCCGCCTCCCTCGACTTCCACCTGCCGGCCGAGCTGCAGGCCCACGAGCCCCCGGAGGCTCGGGGCGTCGACCGGGACGGGGTGCGGATGATGGTCTCGCGGCCCTTCGCCCCACCCGCCGACCACACGGTGCGCGACCTGCCCACCGTCCTCCGCCCCGGCGACCTGCTGGTGGTGAACACGTCGGGCACGCTGCCCGCCGCCGTGAACGCCCGCCGGCCCGACGGCTCGGCCGCCGCCCTCCACGTCTCCACCCCCCTGCCCGGCCTGGGTGGCCCCGACGCGGCGGCGGCCGGCCTCTGGTTGGTCGAGCTGCGCCGGCCCGCGCCTACGGCCACCGGTCCCTTCCCGGACGACGTCACCGGGGAGATGCTGCGCCTGCCCGGCGGGGGCACCGCCGAGCTGCTGTCCCGCTACCCGGGGTCGCGGCGGCTGTGGATCGCCGCCCTGCGCCTGCCCCGCCCGCTGGCCGCCTACCTGGCCCAGCACGGCCGCCCCATCCGCTACGCCCACGTCGGCCGGGACTGGCCTCTCGCCGCTTACCAGACCGTCTACGCCACCGAGGCGGGCAGCGCCGAGATGCCCAGCGCCGGCCGCCCGCTCACCCCCCGGCTCATCACCGACCTGGTGGCGCACGGCGTGGGCGTCACCCCCCTCGTGCTCCACGCCGGCGTGTCGTCGCTGGAGGACCACGAGCTGCCGCCGCCCGAGCCCTACCGCGTCCCGGCCGAGACGGCGGCGCGGGTGAACGCCACCCGGGCCGGAGGTGGCAGGGTGGTGGCCGTGGGGACGACGGTGGTGCGGGCGCTGGAGACGGTGGCGGACGAGCGGGGCGTCGCCCATCCCGGCCGGGGCTGGGCCGACACGGTCGTGACCCCCGAGAGGGGCGTGCGGGTCGTCGACGGCCTCCTGACGGGCTGGCACGAGCCCCGGGCCTCGCACCTGCTGATCCTGGAGGCCCTGGCCGGCCGGCCCCTGCTGGAGGAGGCCTACGCCGCCGCCGTCGGGCGGGGCTACCTCTGGCACGAGTTCGGCGACCTCCACCTGCTGCTGCCGGGGCCCCGATGAGGGCCACCGACTCCCCCGAACCCGGGACCCTGTGGGCCCTGAGCCCCAGCCGCCAGGACCTCCTCCTGGCCCTCAAGAAGGCGGGCGAGGCCCGGGCCGAGGAGCTGGCCTCCACCCTGGGCGTCACGGTCAGCGCCGTGCGCCAGCTGCTCGACACGCTGGTGGGGGAGGGGCTGG
>DATLGZ010000198.1:0-5371 GCA_035540235.1 Acidimicrobiales bacterium
GTGTCGGGGAGGGGGCGGGTGCAGGTGTTCGAGCTGTGCCGCCTGCTGGGGCTGCCGAGGGGCGTGGCCGAGCTGGGCTGCGTGCACGTCGAAGGGCACCAGGTGCGCTACGAGCTGGGGGCCTTCCCCTTTACCGGGGTGACCCCGGTGGAGGCGATGCGGGAGCGGGGGGCGATCCAGGCCGCCTGTGATCTCGGCCTCGAGCCCCACGAGCCGTGGAACGAGGGGCGGGAGGCCACCTACCTGCTGCGGGGGCGAGTGACCGTGGAGGAGGCCAACGCCGTCCTGGCCGGGCTCGGGTTCGGGTGGTGCGAGCTGGCCGACAACGGCACCCTGCCGCGGCGGGGGCCGGGCGTGCGCGCCTACCACCTCGGGCCCGCCGGCACGGGGAAGGCCTTCGGCGTAAGGGCCGACCGCGACCACCACGCCGTCTCCCGTGAGGCGACGGCTTACGTGGGCGACTCGGCCAGCGACGTGGCCTGCGCCGCCGAGGTGGGCCAGCTGTGGCTGGTCGCCAACGCCGACCCCGAGCTGGACTGGCCCCGGCGCACCACCGCCAGCCACGGCGACGGCGTGGCTGAGGTGCTCGAACGGGTGGCGGGACGCGTTCGGTAGGGTTGGCCGGATCGACGTCGAGCCCGTGCTGATCGAGGGACCCCTGTTCGTCGTCTCCAACCGGGGGCCGCTGTCGTTCTCGCGCGCCGGCGACGGTTCTCTGGTCGCCCGCCGGGGCGCGGGAGGCCTGGTGTCCAGCCTGGGACCGCTGGTGCGCGACACCAAGGCCATGTGGATGGCGGCCGCCATCAGCGACGAGGACCGGGAGGCGGCCGAGGCGGGCGTGGTCGAGGCCGAGGGCTTCCGCATCCGCAGCCTGGCCGTCGACCTCCAGGCCTACCGGATGTTCTACGAGGTGGTGGCCAACGCCACGCTGTGGTTCCTCCACCACAACCTGTACGAGCTGGCCCGGCGGCCCCGGCTGGACTCCCGCTGGCACGAGGCGTGGGACGCCTACCGGGAGGTCAACCGCACCTTCGCCAAGGCCATCATCGAGGAGGCCCCCGAAGAGGCCACGGTGCTCGTGCAGGACTACCACTTCGCCCTGGTGGGCACGTGGCTCGCCCAGGAGCGACCCGACCTGCGGGCGGTGCACTTCACCCACATCCCCTTCTGCGACCCCAACCAGCTGCGGGTGCTGCCCACCACGGTGGCCGAGGAGCTGCTGGTGGGCATGAGCAGCCACCAGTCCTGCGGCTTCCACGCCGGGCGCTGGGCCCGCAACTTCGCCGCCTGCTGCAAGGAGGTGCTGGGCTTCGAGCCGGCCACCTTCGTGTCGCCCCTGTCGCCCGATCACGAGGACATCCAGGGGACGGCCGATTCCCCCGCCTGCTCCGACGAGCTGGCCCGGCTCAACGAGCGCCTCGGCGACCGCAAGCTCATCGTGCGGGTCGACCGCATCGAGCTGTCCAAGAACCTCCTGCGCGGCTTCTGGGCCTTCGACGAGCTGCTGCGCACCCGCCCCGAATGGCGGGAGCGGGTGGTGTTCGCCGCCCTCGTCTACCCGTCGCGCGAGGGGCTGCCCGAGTACCTGGCCTACCGCCACGAGGTGGAGGCGGTGGCCCGCCTGCTCAACGAGCGGTGGGCGACTCCGAGCTGGGAGCCCGTGCTCCTCGACGCGTCCGACAACTTCCCCGCCTCCGTCGCCGCCCTGCGGCGCTACGACGTGCTGCTGGTCAACCCGGTGCGGGACGGGCTCAACCTGGTGGCCAAGGAGGGGGCGCTGCTCAACGAGCACGACGGGGTGGTCGTCCTCAGCCGGGAGGCCGGGGTCTGGGAGGAGCTGGGGCCGGCGTCGATCACCGTCAACCCCTTCGACGTCTCCGGCACGGCCGCCGCCCTCCACGAGGCCCTAACGACGGAGGCGCCGGAGAGGGCGGCCAAGGCCCGCCACGCCCGTGAGCTGGCCGGCCGCCGCCGCCCGCACCACTGGCTCAACGACCAGCTGAAGGCGGCCGACCGGCCACCCCGCGACGGGTAGGTCGCCCCGCTCGCCAGCCCGGCCTAGGTGGCAGACCCGGCCACCTAGGTGGCAGACCCGGCCAGCGTCCGCAGCATGGCCAGCACGTCCTCGGGGCCGTCGAGCACCATGTCGGCCCGGTCGAGGAGCTGGGGAGGGGCTTCCTCGCTGTGCACGCCCACCCGCACCGCCGCCACCCCTCGGGCCGCCAGCCGGTCGAGGGCGTCGAACGCGTCGGCGTCGCTGAGGTCGTCACCCACGAAGCAGGCGGCGGCCAGGCCCCCGGCGGCCCGCTCCAGCACCAGCCCCTTGCCATGGGCCACCGGCGGGCGTAGCTCGTAGGACATGCGGGCGTCGTGGAGGACGAGGCCGTTGGCCGCCGCCGTGCGCTCGGCCCACTCCCGCGTTGCCGGGCCGCGGTGCGCCGCCCGCCGGAAGTGGACGGTGAGGGAAAGGCCCTTGCGCTCGACGTGGACGTCGGGGCCGAGGTCACGGACCGCTCCCTCGGCCGCCTCCTCGACCACGTCGAGCCAGGGCTCGGCTTCGGGGACCGGCACCACCGCGCCGTCGGCCACCGTCTCCAGCCCGTGAAGCCCCCACATCTGCACGCCGGCGGTGCCCAGGTGGTGCAGCAGGAAGGAGGCCGGGCGCCCCGAGATGACGCCGACCCGCCCGAACCGGCCGGCCAGGTCGGCGAGGGCGTCGGCCACCCCGGGCAGGGGCGCCGCCTCGTCGGGGTCGTCGACGATGGGGGAGAGAGTGCCGTCGAAGTCGCTGAAGACCCCGGTGGCCCGGGGGTCGGCGAGCAGCGGGGCGAGGGGGCCGCCCGCCGCCGTCACCGCCGGGTGGTGGAGGTGGTCGTGGCCGTGTCGCCGGGCAGGCGGAGGTCGGGGCCGATGATCAGGGCGATGTCGGTGCCGCGGGTGTCGGGCACCGGCGGGTTCTCCTCCATGGGGCGGATGGAGCTGGCCGGGAGCTGGAGGAGCTGGGCCAGGGCCCGGGCCTCGGCCTCGAACTCGGCCGTGTGCTGGACCTGGGTGGCCTCGACCACCCGGGTGGCGTCGGTGGGGGCGAGGGCGTTGTAGCCGACCGTGCGCAGGTAGTCGGTGGTGCGCCCGGCAAAGCCGAGGGTGGCGGTGCCGTTGGCGGCCAGCACCTTCACCTCCTCGGGGGGGCGGACGGCCCGGGTGGTGGGGATGGGCACCGTGCCGTCGGCTCGGCGGGTGGTGGTGGTCTGGTCCCTGGGCTCGCTGACGACCCGGGTGTCCACGTTCACGGGCCCGCCGTCGAACTGGTTGAGGATCACGATGCCGAGCACCAGGGCGATACCCAGCAGGACCATACCGCGGCCCCCGGTGCTGGGCGGCGGCCGGACGCCGCGAGCGCCCACCGGGCCCCGCCTCAGCGACCGCGCCGCTGAGCTGCGGGGCGGCCTTCGATGCGGGCCCGGCGGCGACTGGCCTGCACACGCCGCAGCCGGCGGACGAGGAGAGGGTCGTAGTCGTGCGCCTCGCTCGACGCCGCCAGGACGGCGAGCAACTGGTAGTAGCGGGCCGGCGACAGCCCGAGCTGGCTGCGGATGGCCTCCGACTTGGAGCCGTCCCGGGCCCACCACGACCGCTCGAAATCGAGGATGGCGCGGGCACGATCGTCAAGAGGCATGTACCGGGCAGGTTGCCCGTCGCGAGCGGCCAGTTCAAGCATCCGCGCCTAGCCTGGCACGGGCGGGCGGCCGTTGCCCGTCGCGCCCGGGTAGCTCAACGGCCAGAGCACCTGCCTTGTAATCAGGCGATAGGGGTTCGACTCCCCTCCCGGGCTCGTCGTCCCCGCCGGCTCAGGCGACGGCGGTGGCGGACGGCTCGGGGGCGTCGCGGGCCGCCAGGTGCGCCTCCAGCTTGCGCTTGATGCGCTGCAGGGCGTTGTCGACCGACTTCACGTGGCGGTTGAGCAGCACGCTGATCTCCTGGTAGGACCGGCCCTCCAGGTAGAGGCGGAGCACGTCTACCTCCAGGGTCGACAGCATCTCCGCCATCGACGCCCGCATGGCGGCCATGCCCTCCAGCGACACCACCTCGTCGGCCGGGTCGGGCACGTGGTGGTCGTCGAGCAGCTCCTCCACCCACCACTCCGACGCCGTCTCGTCGACGACCCGCAGGCCCGAGAGGGACACGTAGCGGTTGAGGGGCTGGTGCTTCTGGCGGGTGGCGGTCTTGATGGCGGTGAGGATCTGGCGGGTGATGCACAGCTCGGCGAAGGCCCGGAACGACGCCTGCCGGTCGGGCCGGAAGTCGCGCACCGCCTTGAACAGCCCGATCATCCCCTCCTGCTCGATGTCGTCGAAGTCGGCGCCGGCCAGGAAGTAGCCGCGGGCCTTGACCCGGGCGAAGCGGCGGTACCGCTCGAGCAGCAGGTTGAGGGCCCACACCTCGCCGGTGCGGAACAGCTCGACCAGCTCGTCGTCAGCGATCTCCACCCGGCTGTGTGCGAGCGAACTCGAGGGCATGCAGTCTGCTCCTGGGATGGTGCAGCGGGAGCTGTGACGGGATCCGGTATGTGACGATTGCCTCTAGGCGGCCTGCCCTTTCTACTGACCGTCACTCCGCGTGTCAATGGGTCGGCGAGGATTTCGCCTCAGCCCGCTGGCGGGCCAGCTCGAACAGGGCCACCGCGCCCGCCACCGCCACGTTCAGCGAGGCCAGCGCCCCCTGGAGCGGGATGGTTACGAGGATGTCGCAGCGCTGGCGCACCAGTCGTGACAGCCCGGCGCCCTCGGCCCCCACCACGACCAGCACCGGGCCCTCGCCCAGCCGGGTGCGGTAGAGGTTCTCACCACCCTCCGTGGTCAGCCCCACCACCCACACCCCGGCCTCGGCGGCCCGGGCCAGGGTGGCCGGAAGGCCGCCGACGAGGGCGATCGGCACCCGCTCGATGGCCCCCGCCGCCGCCTTGGCCACGGCCGGCGTCACGTGGGCGGCCCGGTGGCGGGGCAGCAGCGCGCCGGTGGCGCCGGCCGCCTCCGCCGAGCGCAGGAGGGCGCCCAGGTTGTGCGGGTCGGTGACGCCGTCGAAGGCGACCAGCAGCGGCGGGGCGCCCTCTCGGCCGGGCCGCCACAGGTCATCGACGTCGGCCTCGGGCAGCGACTCGGCCCGGGCCACCACGCCCTGGGGGGCGTCGGTGCGGGCCGCCCCCTCGAGGCGGGCGCGGGCCACCCGCCGCACCGGCACCCGGGCCCTCTCGGCCAGGGCGACGATCTCTTCGAGGATGGGCGCCGGCTCCGCCTCGGCCGCCAGCCACACCTCGTGCACGCGCCGGCGGCCCGCCCGCAGCAGCTCGGCCACCGCCTGGCGGCCCTCGACC
>DATLGZ010000199.1:0-4254 GCA_035540235.1 Acidimicrobiales bacterium
CCCCACCGGTGTGCGCACCAGGCAGCGGGGGCAGATGGGAGCCCGGCAGCCGACGCAGGTCAGCCGGGTCGGCGCCCCGTGCTCCTCGCACGCCCGCACCCCGCCGGTCGACGCCGCCTCCATCGTGGCCCCCTGCCTAGCACCGGCCGGGGCGGGAGGGAAACGAATTACCGGGCGGCCATGCCCCCGCCGAGCACCCGCTCCCCCCGGTAGAGCACGACGCTCTGACCGGGGGCGACCCGGCGGGCCGGCCGGTCGAAGATCACGCAGCTCCCGCCCGCCAGCCGGCCCGCCACGGGGTCGCCGTGGGCGGTGGTCTGCACGTCCACCCCCCCGTCGCCCCGCTCGGCGCCGGTCCAGCACACGTCGGTGAGCTCGACCCGGTCGCAGAGCAGGTCGTCGAGGGTGCCGACGGTCACGGTGGCGGCTCCCGGGTCGACGTCGAGGGCGAACCGCCGGCCGCCGCCGCCGGGAAGACCCAGTCCCCGCCGCTGGCCCACGGTGACCAGCTCCACCGCCCCCACCCGCCCTACCTCGGCGCCGGCCGCGTCCACCACCCGGCCCGGGTGGAGCGCGATCCGGCCCGCCAGCAACGCCTCTCGGCCCCCGGCGGTGGTGACGAAGCACACCTCCTGGCTGTCGGGCTTGGCCGCGGTGCGCAGCCCCAGCCGCCGGGCCGTCTCCCGCACCTCGGCCTTGGTCAGCTCCCCCACCGGGAAGAGGCAGCGGGCCAGCTCCTCCTGGCCCAGCACGTAGAGGACGTAGGACTGGTCCTTGGCCGGGTCGGCGCCCCGCAGCAGCTCCCACTCGCCGCCCTCCGGCGGCCGGCGGACGCGGGCGTGGTGGCCGGTGGCCACCGCGTCGAAGCCCAGCTGGCGGGCCCGGGCCAGCAACCGCCCGAACTTCAGGTGGCGGTTGCACTCGATGCAGGGGTTGGGGGTGCGGCCGGCGGCGTGGGCCTCCGCGTAGGGCGCCACCACCCGGGCCTCGAACTCCTCGGTGAAGGCGAACACCCAGTGGTCGATGCCCAGCTGCTGGGCCACCCGGCGGGCGTCCTCGATCTCGACCACCGAGCAGCAGCCGCCCTGGCCCGGGTTGTCCCACAGCTTGAGGGTGACGCCCACCACCTCGTGGCCCTCCGCCACGAGGAGGGCGGCCGCCACCGACGAGTCCACGCCGCCCGACATGGCGGCCAGCACCCGCACGCCGACCTACCCCTCCCGCAGCCGGGCCACCGCCTCGGGCACGGCGGCCAGGGCCAGGTCGACGTCGGCCTCGGTGGTCTCGGGGCCGAGCGACAGCCGCAGCGCCCCCAGGCCCCGCTCCCGGGGCACTCCCATGGCGGACAGGACGTGGGACGGCTCCACTGCCCCGCTGGCGCACGCCGACCCGGCGGCAGCGCACACGCCCGCCCCGTCGAGCAGCACCAGCAGCGCCTCCGACTCCACCCCCGGGAAGGTCAGGTGGCAGTTGCCCGCCACCTTGCCGGCCCGGTCGCCGGTCTCGGCCGCCCCCTCGACCGCGGCCAGCAGCCCGTCGGCCAGCCGGTCGCGCAGGGCGCCGACGCGGGCCACCGTCGCCTCCCGGTCCCGCACGACCGCCTGCATGGCGGCGGCCATGGCGACGACGCCGGCGACGTTGTGGGTGCCCGAGCGCAGGTCCCGCTCCTGGCCCCCGCCGTGGAGCATCGGCCGCAGGGCCACCCCCCGCCGCACGACCAAGGCTCCCACGCCCTTGGGCCCGCCGAACTTGTGGGCGCTCACCGCAACGAGGTCGGCCCCCGCCGCCAGCCCGGCCACGTCGACCCACGGGAAGGCCTGCACCGCATCCGTCACCACCACCGCGTGGGGGGCCCGCTCCCGCGCGACCGCCACCACGTCGGCCAGGGGCTGGACGGTGCCCACCTCATTGTTGGCCAGCATGACCGCCACCACCGACACCTCGGGGCCGAGCACCAGGCGCAGGGCGTCGAGGTCGACGGTGCCGTCGGGCAGTACGGGAGCCAGCCCGCCCCCCAGGGCCTGGGTGGGGTGGAGCACGGCGTGGTGCTCCACCGCGCTGCAGACGACCGCGCCGGGACGGGCGGCGGCCGCCCCGAAGACAGCCAGGTTGTCGGCCTCCGTGCCGCCGGCGGTGAACACGACCTCCGCGGGGGACGCGCCCAGGCAGGCGGCCACCACCTCGCGGGCCTCCTCCAGGGCCTTCTTGGCCTCGCGGGAGACGGCGTGGGACCCCGAGGGGTTGCCGAAGCGGTCCCGCAGGAACGGCAGCATGGCCTCGACTGCCTCGGGGTGCATCGGCGTGGTGGCGGCGTTGTCGAGGTAGGCGGGCACGACTCCAGGCTACGTACTGTGGCGGCGATGCCCTACGACGAGGCCCGGGCCGCCCGCTACGACCAGGCCCACGCCGCCCGCTTCGCCGAGGCCGGCGCGGTGGCCACCGCCCTGCTGGCGCTGCTGCCCGAGCGGGCCGCCGGGGGGGCCGCCCGCATCCTCGAGCTGGGCGTGGGCACCGGCCGACTGGCCATCCCGCTGGCCGCCACCGGCGCCGAGGTGTGGGGCATCGACTCGTCGGATCCCATGCTGGACCGCCTGGGGGCCAAGCCCGGCGGCGACCGGGTTCGCGCCGTGGCCGGCGACTTCACCGCGCCCGACGAGGTCGTCGACGGCCCCTTCGACCTCGCTTTCGTCGCCTTCAACACCGTGTTCGAGCTGCCCACCCAGGACGCCCAGCTCCGCTGCCTGTCCGGCGTGGCCCGCCTGCTCTCCCCCGATGCCGCCCTGGTGGTGGAGGCCCTCGCCCCCGACCTCACCCGGCTGGAGCAGACGGTGGCGGCGGTGTCGATCACCGGCGACGCCGCCGTCCTGCAGGCCACCCGCCACGACCCTGCCACCCAGCAGGTCACGGGGGCCGACGTGGCGGTGGCGGCCGACGGCACGGTGTCGCTGTCGCCCTGGTCGATCCGCTACGTGTCCGTCCCCGAGCTCGACCTCATGGCCCGCCTGGCGGGGTTGCGGCTGCGGGCCCGGTGGGGAGGCTGGCACCGCCAGCCGTTCACCGCCGCCAGCACCGCCCACGTGTCCGTGTACGAACGGGAGCAGCCATGAGCAGCATCCGGGTCTCCACCGTCATATCCGCCTCCCGCGCCGAGGTGTGGGAGGCGGTGCGCGACGTCGGCTCGCACGTCCGGTGGATGGACGACGCCGAGTCGATCCGCATCACGTCCGCCCGCCACGAGGGCGTCGGCACCACCTTCGACTGCGCCTCCCGGCTGGGGCCGTTCCGCCTCGTCGACCGCATGGAGGTGATCGAGTGGAAGCCGGGCCGGGCCATGACCGTGCGCCACGTGGGGGTGGTGCGGGGCGTGGGCCGGTTCAGCCTGCGCCGCCGCCGCCACGGGACCCTGTTCGTGTGGAAGGAGGTCCTGCGCTTCCCCTGGTGGATGGGCGGGCCGGTTGGGGCGGCGGTGGCCTCGCCCTTCTTCCGCCGCATGTGGAAGAAGAACCTGCGCAACCTCAAGGCGGTGGTGGAGCGGGGCCGGTAGACCGCTACCGGAGCGGGGCGGGCAGCGGCTCGGCGTGCACGATGCTCAGGTGCTGGATGGGGCGGGTGAGGGCGACGTAGAGCAGGCGCAGGCCGCGAGCCGTCACCCCCGCGATGGCGGACGGCTCGGCCACCACCACCGCGTCGAGCTCCAGCCCCTTGGCCGCCGCCGCCGCCAGCACGGTGACGCGCCGGCTCAGCCCGTCGGTCTCGACCGCGCCGGCGTCGGCGCCGGCGGCCCGCAGGGCGGCCAGCACGGCCCGGGCGTGCTCGGGGGCGACGATGCAGCCGGTGAGCAGACCCTCGGCCGCCAGCCCGGCCGCCTCGGCGGCGGTCTCCCGGGCCAGGTCGGCGGCGCCCACCCGCCGGACCACCGGCAGCCGCCGCCCGGGCCGGACCGCCCCCGTCGGCCGGATGCCCGGCGCCGCCGCCGGCAACAGCCGCGAGGCCAGCTCGATCACGGGGGCGGGCGCCCGGTAACCCAGGGTGAGCTCCACCTCCCGCCAGCCGTCGGGCTGGGGCAGGGGCCCGGCGACGTCGGCCCAGCTCCGGTACCACCACGGGCCGGTGGACTGGGCCAGGTCGCCCAGCACGGTGACAGAGCCGGCCGGCGCCCGGCGGGCCACCATGCGCAGCTGCATGGGGCTCAGGTCCTGGGCCTCGTCCACCACCACGTGGCCGTAGGTGCGGCCCCGCCCCTCCAGCAGTGAG
>DATLGZ010000200.1:0-2708 GCA_035540235.1 Acidimicrobiales bacterium
CCCCCCGAGACCACCACCACGACCACCACCACCCTCCCGCCGCCGCCTCCGACCACGGTGGCGCCGCTGCCGCCGGCCCAGGGCCTGCCCCTCCGCCTGACTCTGATGCTCCAGCAGCTGCGCGAGCTGCCCAGCCGACCCTGAGCGGCCGCCTCGCGTACCGGTCACCGTCAGGGCGTCCCAGCGACCGAAACGGTGACCAGAACGAGGGGGGTGGGCCGATCCACTCGTACCGGTCACCGTCAGGGCGTCCCAGCGACCGAAACGGTGACCAGAACGAAGGGGTGGCCCGCCACCGACGCGGCGGCGGGCCGGTACGCTCCGGGCATGTCCCGTCCCATCCGGGTGATGGTGGTGGATGACACCGCTCATGTCCTCCGGATGTTGTCGGCCATGCTCAGCCTCGACGGCTTCGAGGTGGTGGGCGAGTCGGCCAGCGGCCAGGCCGCCATCGACACCGTCGAGGCGGCCGATCCCGATGTGGTGGTGATGGACTACCGGATGCCGTTCATGGACGGGTTGACGGCCGCCCGGAGCATCCGGGAACGGCGGCCGGGCCAGATCGTGGTCCTGTACACCGCCTTCATCGACGAGGAGCTGGAACGGCGGGCCACCGAGATCGGCGTGTCGCTGTGCGTCGGGAAGGTGGACGGTTTGGCGTCCCTCGAGCGGGAGATCAGCCGCCTCTGCGCGGCCATGTTCTGAGGCGCTCGCCCCCCCGGCACCCCCGCCTTACGCCGCCATCAAGAGCTGGATGAGCGCCGCCGCCAGGATGGCGACCAGCAACAGGGCGAGGACGATCGTGGTGGCGGGGCGCATGTCGGCCCTATTCCTACTCCGCCCCGGCTACTCCGCCCCACCTACTCCGGCGCCATCTCGATGGTCACCGCGTCTCCCGCGCCGATCCGCAGCTCCTCGGCCGCCGACCGGCGGTTGAGGGACACCGACAGCAGGCCGTAGGAGTCGACGACCAGGCCCACCTGGCCCGCCTTGAGGTCGGCGTAGGTCCGGGCCCGCACCGCAAGCCGGGGAGGGCGGTCACCGATGCGCACCAGCAACCGGTCGCCCATCGGCTCCACGTCGTCGGGGCCCACGTTGAGCTGGGCGTTGCCGAAGCGGTCCACCCAGAGGATCTCCCCCACCACCGACCCCTCCTCCTCCCGGGCCAGCGGCACCACGGCGGGCAGCAGCGAGTAAGGGTCGACCGGCTCGCCCAGGTCCTCCAGGTCGGCACCCAGGCAGATGTAGGCGGCGGCCGGCGCGAAAACGTCCCGCCCGGCGAAGGTGGGCCCCGGCGAACCGAGGTGGTAGTCGGCGTTGGTGAGCGCCACCGCCCGTCCCGCGCCGCCGGCCAGGGCCACCGCGGAGGCGAGCAGGCCGTTGTCCGGCCCCACCAGCACCGCCGGCTCGTCGCCCCCCACCTCCACCGCCAGGGCCCGCCGGTCGCTGCCTACGCCGGGGTCGACCACCGCCAGCACCACGCCCGAGGGCAGGTACTGGATGCTGCGGGCCAGGGCCAGGGCGCCGGCCCGCACGTCGTGAGCGGGCACGTTGTGGGTGATGTCGAGGACGGTGACGTGGGGCGCGATCGACCGGATGACGGCCTTCACCACCCCGACGAACTCGTCGTCGAGGCCGTAGTCGGAGAGGAAGGAGATCGTGTCGAAGCGCGGCGGCACGGCTGCCGGCGCCCTGCCTCTCAGCCCGCCTGGTTGTAGCTGCTGGCCAGGTACCGGTCGACGTCCTCTTCGCGGACGCGGTACGACTTGCCCACCCGGGCGGCGGGTAGCTGGCCGCCCTTGATGAGCCGGTAGACGGTCATCGTCGACACCCGGAGGATGCCTGCCACTTCGGCAACGGTCAGGAACCGCGAGCGTGATTGCGATTGCGCCAGTTGGATCACTCCCCCTTCGCCACGGGGGGACTGTATTCAGTTGTTGCCGCTGGGGAAAGAGGGGAGACCCCGGTCCGCCCGTCAACCCTGCCCGAGCTGGCGCGATCGCTCGGTGGCGGCCACCACCGCGTCGAGGATGGCGGCCCGGACGCCGCGGTCCTCCAGGGCCCGCAGGCCGGCCGCGGTCGTGCCCCCGGGGGAGGTGACGCCCGCCCGCAGGCTCTCGGGGCCGTCCCCGGACTCAGCCAGCAGGCGGGCCGCCCCCAGCACGGTCTGGGTGACCAGGGTGGTGGCGGTCTGGCGGGGCAAACCCACCAGCACCCCCGCCTCGACCAGCGCCTCGGCCACCAGGAAGACGTAGGCCGGCCCCGATCCCGACAGGCCCGTGACGGCGTCGAGGGCGGGCTCGTTCACCCGCACCACCACCCCGACGGCGGCCAGGACCTCCTCGGCCCAGGCCAGGTCGTCCTCGCCCGCGCCCGCCCCGGGGGCGATGGCGGAGGCGCCCGCGCCCACCAGCGCCGGTGTGTTGGGCATGGCTCGCACGACGGCCACGTCGTCGCCCAGCCACCCCTCCAGGCGGGCCAGGGTCACCCCGGCGGCGATCGACAGCACCCGGCCCACGCCGGCGGCCGCCAGCGACGCGCACGCCGCCGCCACGTCCCCCGGCTTCACCGCCACCACCGCCGCCTCGCACCCGGCGGGCACGTCCCCCCGCACGTCCACGCCCGGGAACCGCTCCGCCAGCTGCACACGCCGCGCCTCGGACACCTCCACCACGGCCAGCTCCGGCGGCTCGGCCCAGCGCCCGGCC
>DATLGZ010000201.1:0-2063 GCA_035540235.1 Acidimicrobiales bacterium
CCCCAGCGACGCCGACGCCAGCTCGACCAGGGCGTCGGCCGCCCGGCACGGGTAGGGCTCGAGCTCGCCGGTCTCGGGATCGTGGCGGGCGGCGTCGGCGATGCGCTCGATGGCCTCGACCACCGTCGCCCCCTCTTCGGACGGCAGCTGGCCCCGGAGGCGGAGCATCCCCTCCTCGTAGTCGAACCACCACCGCAGGCCTCGCCGCCGCCGGGCCTCTGCCTCGCTGGCCTTGGTGACGGGTCGGGCCCGGCGGGCGAAGGCGGCGCACTCGGCCGCCGTCCACTCCTCGGCCTCGTCGGCCAGGGCCGCCTCGTTGCGCTCGGTCGCCACGCGGGTGAGGGGGCTCACCTGGTCGGCCGCGAGCCGACCCTCCTCGAACGCCGACGCGAGCGAGGGGAACCTGTCAAATGCCGACCCCATACGGGCCCACTCCGAGCCGGTACGGTGCGACACCCCGAGCCGGAATGCCAGCCACGCCGCCATCGACGTCGCTCCCTCCTCCCGCCACCCCTTCCGCCGGTCGAAAGCGGCCACCGCCGCCAGCAACTGCCGCTGCACGGCGCAGCTGAGAGCGTGAAGCTGCCCGATCTCCTCAGCCAGCTCGTCGACCGTGCATTGCTCGAAATCCATGCTTCCCCATCTCGCCTTGGGGAAGCCCCCTCATTGTAGAACTGACGTTCGATCAATGCAAGGCAGGGCCCGCCACAGGAGAGCAATCAACGGGGAGGTCGGGCCAACTCCTTGGAAGCAGGCTCGGCGGCCGCCGGCTCAGCCGCCGCCGGTCGGGGGGCGGGGCTGGAGGACGGCCCGGCGCCCAGTGCCCGGTCGGCCTGGTGGGCGGCCAGAGGCGCCCGTGCTCCCGGCGGGGGGAGCCGCTTGGCGGCGCCGGCGGCCAGGGCCTCCCGGCGGAGGACTCCCGGCTCCACCACCTTCTTGAGGTACACGGCGATGAACGCCAGCAGGGCCAGCCCGGCCGTGACCACCAGCGGGAGTGCCATCCAGTAGGTCCACGGCTTCTCCACCTCGCTCACCTCCTTCGATCCCGGCGCGGGGCGCGATACAGCCCAGCCACGAACGCTGCACCTACATGAACGGCAGGGCAGCGTCGGCCGGTTCCCCGGGCAGGAACGCCCGGGGGCGCCTGCCGCCGCCGGTGGGGGTGGCCGGGTTAGCGTCGCCGGCGATGGGGCTGATCTCGTGGATCGTCGTCGGCCTGCTGGCGGCGTGGATCGCGGGCGCCATCTCCGGCCGCCCCCAGCGGGGCTGCCTCCCCAAGATCGTCGTAGGAGTGGCCGGCGCTCTGCTCGGAGGCGCGTTGGCGCGTGCCGCCGGCTACAGCGGCATCGAGTCCTTCGGGGTGCGGTCGGTGCTGCTGGCCGCCCTCGGGGCCACCTTGCTGCTGCTCGTCCTGGGGGCGATCGAGGGCAGGGGCCGGCGCTGACGTCGGCGGTCTAGCTTCCGGCGGTGCGCATCCTCTTCTCCACCACGGCCGGCGCCGGCCACTTCGGGCCGCTCGTGCCCTTCATCCGGTCGGGCCTGAAGAACGGTCACGAGGTGATGGTGGCCGCCCCCGCCTCGATGGAGGCGACCGCCACCGCCACGGGGGCCGGGTTCTGGGCCTTCGGCGACCCCCCGGCCGAGGAGATGGCGGCGGCGATGGGCTCGCTCGGCCAGCTGCCCCGGGCGGAGGCCAACCGGCGGGTGGTCGCCGACATCTTCGGACGCCTCGACGCCACCGCCGCCGTCCCCCGCCTGCGCGACGCCATGCGGGAGTGGCGGCCCGACCTGGTGGTGCGGGAGTCGGCCGAGCTGGGGGCGGCGGTGGCGGCGGAGCTGCACGACGTCCCCCACGTCCGCGTCGGCATCGGCCTGGCCGAGATGGAGCGGTACGTGCTCGGCGTCGTCCAGGGCAACGTCGACGCCCTGCGGCGCTCCTACGGCCTGTCCGGCCCCAATCGCCTGGATGAGAGCCCGTACTTCACCCTCTTCCCCGCCGCGTTGGACGAGGAGGCGCAGGCGATCCCGTCGCGGCGGTTCCGGGACCCGGCGTGGGCCCGGTC
>DATLGZ010000202.1:0-3718 GCA_035540235.1 Acidimicrobiales bacterium
CTGAGCTCCACCGCCGACGGCGGGTCGCTGCGCAGGAACTTCTCGGTGATCCGCACGCACCCGATGTCGACGGAGATGACGCCCTCGGGCTCGGTCGTGCCCACCGCGAACTCGGTCGACCCGCCCCCGATGTCGACCACCAGGAACGGCCCGCTGGCGGCGTCCAGCTCCGACACGGCCCCCAGGAACGACAGGCGGGCCTCCTCGTCGCCGCTCAGCAGCTCCGGGGGGGTGCCGACTATGGCAGTGGCGGGGGCGAAGAGGTCGTCGCGGTTGGCCGCGTCCCGGGCCGCCGAGGTGGCCGTCATCCGCACCGCCGACACGCCGTGGACGTCGAGGGCGTCGCGGTACTCCCGCAGGGTGTCGAGCGTGCGCTCGACCGCCTCGGGGGCGAGCGTGCCGGTGGCGTCCACCGCCTGGCCCAGGCGGGTGATGCGCATGCGCCGGTCGAGGGCCTTCCCCTCGGCGTCGGCCACCAGCAGCCGGGTGGAGTTGGTGCCGCAGTCGATGGCGGCCACGGGGCCGGCGGGGGCCGTCACCGCAGCTGCCCCTCCACCCACCGTCCCACGGGGTCGTCTCCCCCGGCCAGGTGCCAGGCCAGGTGGGCGTGCAGGCACTTGACCCCCACGCGCGTGCCGCCCACGCCGCCCGAGGGCCGGGGGCCGGTGTGGCCGGCGGGCAGGGCGGCGTCGCGCTCGGCCGCGTAGCGGGCGTGGGCCTGGCGCAGCGCCTCGGGGTCGACGGCCGCCTCGGCGGCCCGCACGCCGCCGGCCGCCTCCAGGCCGCTCACCGCCCGCCGGAGGTCTTCGTCCACCAGCCAGTAGCGGGTGGGCATGGGGGTGCCGTCGTCGAGGAGAGGCTGGTTGCGGATCACGAGCGGGCGCCCGTCGGGCCGGCGGACGGCGACCTCGAAGGCCCCCTGGGGGGCCCGGCCCAGCAGGGCCGTCACCATCACCTCGTCCACGTGGCCCACGAGGGCGCGAGCGTACCGGGGGCCGTATCCCTCCTCATCGTGCTTGAGGAAGGCGAACACCGGCCGCCGCCCTCCCTCGGTCTCGGCGACGAGCCGGGTCGCCCAGCCGGCCAGGTCGCCGTCCCCGTAGCCCTCCCGCCGCAGGCGGGCGTAGGCGAGCGGCCCCGAGAAGGTCCGGTCCAGGGCCGGGTCGTCGTCGCGGTCGACCAGCGCCAGCGAGGCCCCCGCCGCCGCCAGGCGGTCGAGCACGGGCTCCACCCTCCACGCCGGGCCCAGCTCGAACACCGCTCCCGACCGCCCGCCCAGGGCGCCGAGCAGGGCGTCGAGGCGGGCCAGGTCGGGCCGGCGGTGGGGGAGCACGTACAGCACCGGCCCCAGCCGGTCGCCGAGCGGGGCCAGGGCCCGGTAGAAGGCCTCGACCCGCTCGGCCAGGCCCTCGGGGTCTCGGCGGTGGGTGATGCCGGCGTGGGCCTTGGGGGCGAAGCGGAACCCAGGGGGCACGGCGGCGGCCCACCGCTCGACGGCGGCGGCGGTGGGCAGCCGCCGGAAGGTGCTGTGGGCCTCGACCGCCCAGAAGGAGGCGGCGTAGGCGCCGAGGAGGCGGGACGCCGGCGTCCCGGCCGGGTAGAAGGGCCCCACCCACGACGGGTAGGACCAGCCGCTCGTGCCGATCCGGATCAGAGGATCGACGTCAGCTTCGACCAGACCTGGCTCCACAGGCTCTGCTCGACGGGGGCCAGGGCGGGCGGCGGCCCGCTGGCCGGCCCGGCGGCGGCCGCCGGTTGGGGGCCGGAGGCCGCCGGCTCCGCCGCCGCCCCGGTGGGGAGGATGGCGTAGGCCTCCTCGCCCGGGCGCACGAGGTGGTAGCGCTCGCGGGCCAGCCGCTCGACCGCCTCGTCGGTCCCGAGGTAGGCGGCCTGGTCGGCCAGGCGGGCGTTCTCGACGGCCAGGGCCGCCACCCGCTCGGCCAGGTCGTCCCGCTGCCCGACCTGGTCGAGGTAGGCCCGGGCCGGGAACGACCCCAGCACGAGGACCCCCAGCAGGGCCAGGAGCGAGGCCACGAACCACCGGTGGCGCCTCACCCGCCCGCCTCCCGCTCGGCCGCGCCCCTCCGGGCGGCCAGCACCGCCCCGCCCCGGTACTCGGCTCCCTCGCCCAGCTGCTCCTCGATGCGCAGCAGCTGGTTGTACTTGGCCACCCGGTCGGAGCGGGCCAGCGACCCCGTCTTGATCTGCCCGCAGTTGGTGGCCACGGCCAGGTCGGCGATGAAGGTGTCCTCCGTCTCGCCCGAGCGGTGGGAGACGACGACGCCGTAGGACGAGCGGGTGGCGAGGCCCACCGTGGCGAGCGTCTCGGTGACGGTGCCCACCTGGTTGAGCTTCACCAGCACGGCGTTGGCCAGGCCGGACCGGATGCCCCACTCCAGGCGGGAGGCGTTGGTGACGAAGAGGTCGTCGCCCACGAGCTGGACGCGGGAGCCAAGGGCCGCCGAGATCGCTCCCCAGCCGTCGGCGTCGTCCTCGGCGAGGGGGTCCTCGATGGACACGATGGGGTGGCGGCCGACCAGGCCCACGTAGTAGTCGGCCAGCTGCGCCGGGGTCAGCGACCGGCCCTCCAGCTCGTAGTGGTCGTCCTTCCACAGCTCGGTGGCGGCCGCGTCCAGGGCGATGGCGATGTCGTCGCCGGGCTGGTAGCCGGCCTCGGTGATCGCCTCCTCCAGCAGCACGACGGCCGCCTCGTTGGAGGGCAGGTCGGGGGCGAAGCCCCCCTCGTCGCCCACCGCGGTGGCGAGGCCCCGCCCTCGCAGGAGGCGGTGCAGCGCGTGGTACGTCTCCGCCCCCCAGCGCAGCGCCTCCGAGAAGGAGGCGGCCCCGACGGGCACGAGCATGAACTCCTGGATCTCCAGGCTGTTGGCGGCGTGGGCGCCCCCGTTCAGCACGTTCATCATGGGCACGGGGAGGAGATGGGCGTCGACCCCGCCCAGGTGCCGGTAGAGCGGGATCTCCAGCTCGTCGGCGGCCGCCTTGGCCACCGCCATCGACGTGCCCAGCACGGCGTTGGCCCCGAGCCGCCGCTTGCCGTCGGTCCCGTCGAGGTCGAGAAGCTGGGTGTCCAGGCCCCGTTGGTCGAGGGCCTCCCAGCCCAGCAGGGCGGAGCGGATCTCGCCGTTGACGGCGTCGACCGCGCCGGTGACGCCCTTGCCCCCGTAGCGGGGGCCGCCGTCGCGCCGCTCCCAGGCCTCGTGCGTGCCGGTGGAGGCGCCCGAGGGCACCGCCGCCCGCCCCCGCGCCCCGCTCTCGAGCAGCACGTCGACCTCGACGGTGGGGTTGCCCCGGGAGTCGAGGATCTCACGGGCCTGGATGTGCTCGATGCCGCTCATGGTCTCCTGTTGCTCAAGTGCCTGTTGCTGCCGGGGGCCTGTTGCTGCTGGGGCTGTTGTTGCCAAACGCTACCGCCCCCACGGCTCCGGTCAAGATGGCGGTTCGAGACGGCCCCGCCGTGGTACACCGCAGGCGGTGATCCCCGGTTCAACCACGGCCGCGCCGCCTGCGGCGCTGGCCCCCGAAGCAAACTAGGCCCCTGAACCTCTTCGACGGGCTCGTCGCGCTGTGCGTCCTGGCCGCCGCCCTGGGCGGGTACCGGGCCGGCTTCGTCGCTCGTGTGGCGTCGTGGGTCGGGCTGATCGTGGGCGTGGGCGTGGCCGTACTGCTCGCGCCCCGGATCCTGGAGGCGGTGGAGCAGAAC
>DATLGZ010000203.1:0-2404 GCA_035540235.1 Acidimicrobiales bacterium
TTCCTGGGCGGGATCAGCCAGTTCTTCAACGCCGCCTACCCGGGCATCGTGGTCCAGGCGGTGGCGGGCACCGGCGCCGTCACCGCCGTCATGCTGTTCCTGTACCGCAGCGGCAAGATCCGGGTGACGCCCCAGTTCACCAAGATGGTCATCGGGGCCACGCTCGGCTTCCTGGCCCTGATCGTCGTCAACCTCGTCGCCGGCTTCTTCACCCCCGGTGGCCTGGGCCTCCGTGAGGGCCCGCTCGGCCTCGTGGTCGGCCTGGTGGCCATCGGCCTGGCCTCGCTCAACCTCGTCCTCGACTTCGAGCTGGTGAAGCGGGGTGCGGAGGAGGGCCTGCCCGCCCGCTACGCCTGGTTCGCCGCCTTCGCCATCATGGTCACCCTTGTCTGGCTCTACATCGAGCTGCTCCGCCTGCTGGCCATCCTGCGCGGCAACGACTAGCCCGTAGCTCCGTGCAGAAATGCCCCTATATGGGGCATTTCTGCACGGTCGGGCCTCTTCAGGGCTGGCAGCGGGGGCACCAGTAGGCGGTGCGGGCCAGGTCGCCCTGGCGGCGGGCCTCGACGGTGGCCCCGCAGCGCCGGCAGGGGCGGCCGGCCCGGTTGTAGACCCAGCGGCGGAAGTCGTCGCCGCTCAGCGGCCCCAGCTGGGCGCGCATCAGGCGGGCGGCGGTGGCGTAGAGGGCGGCGAGGCGGTCGTCGCCCAGGGCGGCCAGAGGGGTCTCGGGATGGAGCCCTTCGACGAACAGGGCCTCGCACCGCCAGATGTTGCCGATCCCCGCCGCCACCCGCTGGTCGAGGAGCAGCTCTCCCAGCGGCGTGTGAGGCGGCCGCCCCCGGGCCCGGCGGCAGATGGCGTCGAGGTCGAGAGGGTCGTGGAGGACGTCGGGGCCGAGGCCGGCCAGGGCGGGGTGGACCTCCTCGGCCCGGGGCTGGAGCAGCTCGACCACGGGGGCGTTGAAGCACACCGCCAGCCGATCGCCGCATCCGAGCGTCAGGCGGGCCTGCGACCGGGGCCTCCGCCAGCGCTCGCCCGACCGGTAGACGTGCCACGACCCGGTCATCTTCATGTGGCTGTGCAGGACCTGGCCCGAGTCGAGGCGGATCAGCAGGTGCTTGCCTAGCGCCTCGACCCTCTCGACCGTCTGGCCCACCAGCTTCGCCGCCGGCAGCCGATCGACCGTGGTGGCCGCCTCGGTGACGGTGCGCCCCGCCAGCCAGCGCTGGAGCGTGGCCGCGGTGCGGAACAGGGTGTCGCCCTCAGGCACCGTAGCGGACGAGGCCCTTGGGCGAGGGGACGAACCCCGCCGCCCGCAGCACCGGCTCCAGGCCGGGGTCGTAGCGCTCCAGGCCCAGGCGACGGAGGCGGCCGCTGTCGACCAGCGTGCCCAGGGCGGCCACCGCCGCCTCCTCCCAGGCGCCATCGAGGGGGCGGAGGGCGAGCAGGCCTCGCCCGCCCCGCTCCAGGTAGAGCGACGCCACCCCGTCTACCAGCACGACGTAGGCCCCGGCCACGCGCCGGGGCTTGGCCGGGCTGTCGACGGCCGGCCACGGCAGGGCGACCCCGTAGGCGTTGGCCGGGTCGGTGGCGGCCAGGACGAGGGACGTGGGCCCTCCGCCGGCGGGAGGCGCGGGCCGGGCCCGCAGGCGGTCGACCGCCCCGGGCAGGGCGAACTGGGCCCCTCCCAGGCCGGCCACGAAGTACCCCCGCCGGGCCCGGCCACCCTCCTCCAGGGCCCGCAGCACGGGGTAGACGGTGGCGAACCCGCCGGGGTGGCCCTCCCCCCGCACCGCCTCCCGGGTGAGCACGCCGTGGCGTTCGAGCAGGGCGCCGGCCAGGGCCCGGGCCCGGTGGGCGGGCGTGATGTCGCCAACCGGCAGGTCGGCGTCGACCAGCGACCACCGGCCCTGGGCCCGGGGCGGGCCCAGCACGGTGAGCGAGCCCAGGTTGGGCCGGCCCCGCCGGCGGGCGCCGGCGGCCCGACCGGCGGTGCCGGCGAACGCCCGCAGCGCGGCCAGGGAGTCGTTGGTGACCTCGCCCGCCCACACCCGGTCCCAGAGGGCGTCCAGGGTGAGCTTCTCGTCGCTGCCCCGCAGCTCGGGGAAGAAGCAGGCGCCCCGCCGAGACAGGATCTCCCGCAGGCGGTCGTGCTCGGGGTCGGACGGGCGACCCTGGGCGTCGCCGTCGGGGGCGACCACCGGCCGCAGGGCGGCCGCCTCCTCCCGCAGGAACAGCATCACCTTGCCGTCGTCCCGCCCCAGCGGCCCTGCCCCCACCCACACGACCTGGCCGGCCGCCGCCAGCTCGTCGAGGAGGCGGGGCGAGTAGCCGGCCACCCGCCTGGCCAGCACGTCGCGCTCGAGCACCGAGGCGGGGATGGCGACGCCATGGAGCTGGGCGA
>DATLGZ010000204.1:0-3038 GCA_035540235.1 Acidimicrobiales bacterium
GGCCCGGGCTGGCGGCGGGGAGCCGCGGGGCGCGCTGGGGGCGCTCGACTCGGCGGTGGCCCAGGGGGCGAGCCACATGCCCGTGGCGTTGGCCGTGGCGGCGGGCAGCGTCGTCGGGCTGGCCTGGTCGCGGGCGTCGTCGAGGCGGCCCCAGTGAGGATCCCGGTGGCCACCATCGCCCCCGCGGCGGGGTGCGACTGCGCCTCGTGCGCCCTCTACGTGGGCAACCCGGGGGCGGCCGAGCCCATCTGCTCGGGGTGCAACACCGACTGCGACTACTGCGGCTGCTCCCGGGCCGGCGCCCAGGTCGCCGCGCCGTGCGGGCAGTGCCCGATCCGCTGCGGGAGCCGGACCGACATCCGGGCATGGATGGCCGACGTGGGCGGGACCCTGGCCTTCGACGACCTGGCGCTGGCCACCGAGCTCCCCCCCGGCCTGCCCCGGTTCGTGCCGCAGGTCGACGGGCACGACGTCGGATCCTTCGATGCGGGGCTCAGCTGGCCCGCCTACGGGGTGGGGCTGCGGAGGGTCTTCTCGCCCGACACCCACCGCATGTACCCCAAGTTCGCCGGCGTGCGGGCCGGCGAAGCCCTGGGCCTGGCGGCGGGCCAGCTGGCGGTGCTGGTGGGCTACGGCGAGGACCCGCTGGTGGAGGCGTTCTGGACCAACCGCCGGGCGCTGATCCCCGAGGTGGCCGCCCAGCGCTGGGACCTGGTCCTGGCCCCCAACTTCTCGATGTACGGCAACCAGCCACGGGCCGAGCACTTGCTGTCGTTCCGCCGGAACCTGGCGATCGCCGTGGAGATGGCCGAGGCCGGGATCGCGGCCGTGCCCAACGTCTACTGGTTCCGCCTCGAGGACCTCGACCGCTACCTGGCCTGGCTGGCCGACGCCCCGCCGGCGGCGATCGCCATGAACCTCCAGACCTTCCGCACCGCCGGCGACTGGGAGGAGATGGCCCTCCCGGGGCTGACCTACCTCGCCATGTCTATGCCAGCCGACGTCGCCGTCATCGTGACCGGGTCCTCGAGGGCGGAGCGCATCGCCGCCCTCCTCGAGCTCTTCGGATCCCGCCTGCACCTGGTCTCCCAGAACCCCCAGGCCTACGCCCGCCACGGGGCCCAGATGACCGCCGCCGGGCGGGTTGAGACCCAGGCCGACACCCGGGACCTGTTCGCGGCCAACGTCCGGTTCTACGACGCGCTGGTGCGGGGCGGGGCGTGAGGCGGGTCTTCGTCCTGTTGGCCCACGACCCCGCCACCGGGTGCGCCACGGCGCCGGTGGCGGTGGTGGGCGTCGGGCCCGGCGGCGCCAGCTGCGTCTCCTGGCTCCCCCACCAGGAGCTGGGCGAGGGTTGGCGGGCCAGGCTGGCCACCACCACGGCGCCCCTCGCCGAGGCCCTGGAGGTGTGGCTCGGCGTCGCCGACGGCGTGGCCACCGACGTCGTCGAGCTCGAGGCGCCGGCGTCGCCCAACCTGCGGGGCTCGGTCGAGGCCGTCCTCGACGACGTCATGGCCATGGGCGCCGGCTGAGGTGGGCGGCGGAGGGAAGAAGGCGCACGAGAGCTACGTCGTGGCGCCGGCGGCCGCCGGGGTGCCCGAGGGCCTCGACGCAGTCAGCGAGCAGGACATCGACGCCCTGGTGGCCCAGGGCGCCGCCGCAGAGGCGCTGGCCGGCTACGAGACGGCGCTGGCCAAGGCCACGGCGGCCACGGAGGCCTCCGACCCCGCCATGGCGTACCAGGCGCTCTCGGAGGCGGTGGGGGAGGCCAAGGCCGAGCTGCACGGCGCGGCCGAGGCGGGGCTGCCGCCCCAGCTGGTGGCGGAGCACAACAAGGCCCTGAACGGCGTCACCAAGGAGTACCTCGGGTCCCTGAGCACCACCGAGCTGCAGCAGCTCGCCGCCGCCCAGGGCTTCGAGCACCCGACGCTGGTCGGGTTCAACAGCCCGGTGAACTTCGAGCCGCCGGCGAGCTTCCCGGCCGGCCCCCAGCACCCCCTCGTCCACTGGCTCGACCCGGCATACGGCCCGGAGTCGCCGTCCAAGCTCGCCATCCAGGCCAAGGCGGCCGAGCGCTACGCCGCCGTCGCCGCCGGCGAGACCGTCGGGCACCAGACCCTGGCGGACGTGCAGGCGGCGGAGGCCCAGCTGGGCGTGGGCCCGCCCGAGCCGCCGGGATCCTGGAAGGCGTCGCCGGCGGACGTCGTGGCCGCCCAGGCGGCTCTGCAGGACGCCCTCGTCGCGTACCAACCGAGCAACCACGACGGCACCAGCCTGAGCAGCGTCGTCGCCGCCGAGAACCACCTGGCCACCGCCTCCTGCCCCGAGCTCGGCCCGGGCCTCGACGCAGCCAAGGGGGCGGGCAAGGCGGCCGTGGACAAGGCGCTCGTGGGCACCTGGTGGTCGCCGCAGTTCGAGGCGGGCTTCGGGGGGCTGGTCGACACCGCGCACACCCAGGGCGCGCTCACCGACAACGAGGCCACGTACCTCGGCCACCGGGACCAGCTGGCCCTGATGCGGGTCTCGACGCCGGCGTCCGAGCGCGACGGCCTCAAGGCCCTTGCCGAGCAGCGCCAGGCCCAGGCGGCCAAGCTCGCCGCCCTCAAGGCGGCCTACGACGGCCAGCTACCGGGGGGCCACGTCGGCCTCCAGGGCACCGCCGGCCTGGCGGAGTTCGCGTCCACGGCGGGCGCCTACTTCGAGGCTCGCAAGGCTGTGTCGCCCTGGGCGGGCGTCGTCCACGGCAAGGACGCGGCGAGCACGGTCTCAGGCCCGCCGTGGGGCGCCCACACCGACCCCCAGGTCCTGTCGACGGAGTTCCGGGCGTGGGCCAAGTCCCGGAAGCTCGCCGACCTGCGTGCGGTGGCCACCTCCATGGGGTTCTCCGGCGGCGCCACCAGCGCCTCCAGGGCCCAGGTCCAGAACTTCATCGCCGCCAGCTGGGACCCTTCGCTGGACAAGCAGAAGATCGCCGCCGCAGCGGCGAAGCCCGCCGCCCCGGCCGCTGCGAAGGCGGTCCCGGCCGCCGCCCCGAAGAG
>DATLGZ010000205.1:0-3045 GCA_035540235.1 Acidimicrobiales bacterium
CTTCCAGTCCGAGGGGGGCAACGCCGACGCCATCGTGGCCAAGGCGGCCGCCACCGGGCTCCGCCAGCTCTGGGTGCGGGTGGGCGACTCCCGCGACGGCTTCTACGCCAAGGACGTGCTCGACACCCTGGTGCCCAAGGCCCACCGGGCCGGCATCGCGGTGATCGGCTGGGGCTTCCCGTTCCTGCACGACCCCGTCGGTGACGCGGCCTGGTCGGCCGAGGCGCTGGCATGGCGCAGCCCCGAGGGCCGCCCCCTCGACGGCTTCAGCCCCGACATCGAGATGGCCACCGAGGGGGTCGCCATCTCCGAGACCCGGGTGCGGGTCTACCTGGGCCTGGTGCGCCAGACGGCCGGCGACCGGCTGGTGGTGGCCACCGTCTACTGGCCCAACGCCACCCGCTGGCCGAACGGGTTCCCCTACCGGGCCATCGCCCCCTACGTGGACGCCTTCGCCCCCATGGCCTACTGGAGCTGCGCCGAGCCGGGGTCGGTGGCCCAGCAGTCGCTCGACCGGCTCAAGACCCTGCGCCCCGTCCACACCATCGGCACCGGCTGGGACGCCACCTCCGAAGGGGGCAGGGCGGCCGCCCCCAGCGCCCACGAGACCAACCGCTTCCTCGACGTGTCCCGCCGGGGCGGGGCCCTGGGCGCCTCGTTCTGGGTGTGGCACTTCATGGGGGAGGAGCAGTGGTCGGCCCTCTCCTCCTTCCCCTGGCCCATTCCCGGCCGGAACTGACCCCTGGGCGGCTAGCGGCAATCCGCACCTATTGACGCCGGCCCGCGGCTCGGCTTCAGTCGGCGGTCATGGCAGGGGGCGGCAGGCGGGCGGGACTGGTGGCGGCGGCGCTGGTGGTGGCCGCCGGCTGCTCGTCGCCCGCCCCTCGCACCGAGGTGGGCCGCTCCCAGATCGTGACCTTCGACAACCGGCCGTCGCGCACCCACGAGGCCCCCAGCCTGCTGGTCGACCGCAACGACGCCGACACCGTCTACCTGGTCAGCGTGGAGCTCCAGGCGGGCCAGCCCTTCTTCGCCGTCTCCAGCGACCGGGGCCGCACCTGGCGGGCGTCGGAGCCGCCGTCGCTCGCCCCCTTCACCGATGCCGGCCTCGGCCCCGGCAACCCCAAGAACATCCGCACCCAGCTGGCCCAGGACTCCCGGGGCACGCTCTACCTCGTCCTCCACGCCCACGACCCCGCCGCCAACGGCAGCCGCAGCATCCTGCTGAGCCGCTCCGACGACAAGGGCATCACCTGGCGCACGTCGGTGGTGCACGCCGCCCCGCCCGCCACCGACGAGGAGCGGGAGCTCAACTGGCAGGCGCACGTGGCCATCGACCCGGCGAACGAGCAACGGGTGCTGGTGAGCTGGCGGCGGGCGTTCCAGCTCCCTCAGGGAGCCCCGTCCCGGCCGGTGCGGCCGTTCATGGCCGTCTCCACCGACGGCGGCGCCACCTTCGGGCCCCCTGTGATGGTGATGGACAAGGCCACTGGCTTCGAGGGGCCGCGGCTGGCGGTGGTCGACGGCAGGCTGTTCGCCTTCTACCGGGAGAACGCCCCCCCGGCCGGGCCCGACGTGCCCGAGCCCCGCCTCACCAAGATCGTCGCCTCGGTGTCGAACGATGACGGCCGCACGTGGAGCGACGCCACCGTGACCGCCCAGCGCGACGCCAGCGAGCCCGTCTCCCACTACGACGCCGCCCGCCGCGCCTTCTACCTGGTCTGGCACGACAACCGCAGCCAGGACCTCGACGTGTTCTTCTCGAAGTCGGCCGACGGGGTCACGTGGTCGGAGCCTCGCCAGCTCAACGACGACCCCGCCGGCGCCCGGGTCGGCCAGTTCTACCCGAAGATCTCGGTGGCCCCCAACGGCCGGGTGGACGTGGCCTGGTACGACTTCCGCGACGACTCGTT
Source organism: Acidimicrobiales bacterium (assembly GCA_035540235.1). GTDB lineage: Bacteria > Actinomycetota > Acidimicrobiia > Acidimicrobiales > AC-14 > JBFMCT01. The sequence goes on from DATLGZ010000205.1 coordinate 1,914, forward strand.
CCCCGCTCCCACCCTGTCGCCCACGGCCACCGCCCCCTACCTGGGCCTGACCACCAACGTGGGCAAGTTCGACGCCGTGTACATGACGTCCTCGAGCGACGGGGGCGAGACGTGGTCGAAGAACCTCAGGGTCAGCGACGTGCCCAACGACCGCACCCTGGGCACCGCCGGGCCCCAGTTCTTCGTGCAGGTGCCGCTGGCGGTCGCATCGGGCAACACCTGGAGCGTGGTGGCCTGGTCGGACACCCGCCACGGCAACGCCGACAGCTCCACCCAGGACATCGCCGTCAACACCGTCGACTTCGCCGCCACCGAGCCCGGCGGCTACCGCCCGGCCGACGTGGCCCTCGGCCTGGTGGCCGGTCTGGTGCTGGGCGGAGCGGTGGGCCTCTGGGTGGCGGTGGCCGCCCTCCGCCGCCGGACCGACGCCAACGCCGCAGCCACCCGGGCGGCGGCTCCCGAGGTGGCGCCCAGCCCGTAGTCCCTCACGCGGCGAGCGGGCGTGCCCGGCCGGTGGGCGGGATAGGTTGGACGGCCATGGCCGACGTGTCGCTCTCCCGAGGGCTGCCCGAGACCGTGCTGCCCCCCGAGCCCGCCGAGGCGGTGGCCGCCCTGGGCGAGGCCCTGGCCGCCCCCGCCGACCGGCGGCGGGAGGCGGTGGCGGCGGTGGTGGAGCGGTGGCCCCGCTTCCTCGACGGCTGGTCCCGGCTGGGCCAGCTGGCGCGCGACGAGATCGAGGCCTACGCCTGCTACCGGGTCGGCTACCACCGTGGCCTCGACACCCTGCGCCAGAACGGCTGGCGGGGCAGCGGCTACGTCCGGTGGCGCCACGAGACCAACCGGGGCTTCCTGCGGGCCCTCGACGGGCTCCGGGAGGCGGCGGCCGCCATCGGCGAGACCGACGAGGCCGAGCGCTGCGCCACCTTCCTGCGCCAGCTCGACCCCGACTGGGACCGGCGGTGAGCGAGCAGCCGGCGGCCGAGGGGCAGGGGCCGGTCGTCCGCCGTCACGTGGTCGTGAGCGGCCGGGTGCAGGGGGTCTTCTACCGGGAGTCGCTGCGGCGGCTGGCGGTGGAGAAGGGCGTGGGGGGCTGGGCCCGCAACACCCGCGACGGCCTGGAGGCCGAGCTGGA
>DATLGZ010000206.1:0-3802 GCA_035540235.1 Acidimicrobiales bacterium
GGCGGGGTGGGCATCGGCACCATCACCCGGCGGGTGGCCTTCGCCCTGCGCTTCGGCGACGTCAACCCGGTGATCTCCGGGTTCATGACCGGCGAGTCGCGCATCCTCTACATCCGCGACGTGAGGGAGCGGGCCAGCACCATCGCCCCCTTCCTCCACTTCGACGCCGACCCCTACCCGGTGGTGCTCGACGGGCGGATCGTCTGGATCATCGACGCCTACACCACCAGCAACAACTACCCCTACGCCCAGCAGGCCGACGTCAGCCGGCTCAGCCCCGGCAGCGGCCTCCTTCACGCCTTCAACTACGTGCGCAACTCCGTGAAGGTCGCCATCGACGCCTACGACGGCGACGTCACCTTCTACCTCGTCGACCGGGACGACCCCGTCGCCTCCGCCTACGCCCGGGCCTTCCCCCGCCTGTTCGTCAGCGGCGACGAGGTGCCGCCCGAGCTGCGCTCCCACTTCCGCTACCCGGAGGACGTCTTCCGGGTGCAGACCAACATGTGGGGCCGCTACCACATCGGCGACCCCAACGAGTTCTACTCCCAGTCCGACCGCTGGGCCATCGCCCAGGACCCGGGGTCGGCGGGCGCCGGTGCCGTCAACCTCGCCCCCGGCACGCCCCGGGCGCCCCGCATGGACCCCTACTACCTGCTGATGCGGCTGCCCAACGCCCCCACCACCGAGTTCCTCATCCTCCAGCCCTTCGTGCCCTTCTCGGGCGACGACAGCCGCCGGGAGCTGTCGGCGTTCATGGTGGCCAAGTCCGACCCCGACGAGTACGGGCGCATCGAGGCGTTCGTCATGCCAAGGGACCGCCAGGTCGACGGCCCCGCCATCGTCAACGCCCGCATCAACCAGGAGCCGGAGATCTCCGAGCTGATCACGCTCCTGAGCCGGGCCGGCTCCGAGGTCCTCCTCGGCAACCTGGTGATCATCCCCATCGAGCGGTCGCTGATCTACGTGCGCCCGCTCTACGTCCAGGCCACCGGGGCCAACGCCGTGCCCGAGCTGAAGAAGGTCATCGTCACCTTCGGCAACCGCATCGCCATCCGCGACACCCTGCAGGAGGCGCTGGTGGCGGTCTTCGGCGACGCTCCCGAGACACGGGAGGAAGGCCCGGCGGTGCCGGGGCCGGGCGTGCCGGAGACGCCCGGCACGCCCGGGGCGCCGGTCGGCCTGTCCGAGGAGGCCCGGCGCCTCTTCGACCAGGCGGCCCGGGCCTTCGCCGACGCCGACGCCGCCCTCCGCAACGGCGACCCGGTCGGCTACACCACCAAGGTTCAAGAGGGGCGGGCGCTCTTCGACCGGGCCCGCCAGACGGCCGGCATCCAGGTGGTCGCCGCCCCCACCGAGGCGGCGCCCGCGGGCGGGGGTACGGCGGCCCCGGCAGGCGGGGGCACGCCGCCGCCGCCGGCAGCCAACCCGCCGCCTTAGCGTGAGGCGGGCAGGGCCTGCTCCAGGGCGGCCACGGGGGCGAACAGGTCGCCGTGCCGTTCCACCCGGGCCAGCACCTCCCCCGCCTCGAACGACAGGGTGGCCGGGTCGCCGGATCCGGCCGCCTCCTCAACCTCGTCCCACGTCACCGGGGTCGACACCGTCGGGCGGGGGCGGGCCCGCAGCGAGTACACGCAGACGGTGGTCTTGGAGTCGTCGTTCTGGCTCCAGTCGATGAAGACCTTGCCCTTGCGTAGCTCCTTGGTCATCACCGACAGGACGTGGCGGGGGTGGCGCTCCTCCAGCAGCCGGGCCAGGGCGTGGGCGAACGGCTTGGTGTCGGAGTAGGTGACCGGCGTGTTGAGCGGCACGTAGACCTGCAGTCCCTTGGAGCCCGAGGTCTTGGGGAAGGCCTGGAGGCCTCCGAGGTCGTCGAGCAGCTCCCGCAGCCACAGCGCCACCTGGGCGCACTCCACCACGGTGGCGGGCGGGCCGGGGTCGAGGTCGAACACCACCATGGTGGGCCGCTGGACGTCGGAGGCGTGGGACAGCTGGGTGTGCAGCTCCAGCGACGCCAGGTTGGCCACCCACACCAGGGTGGGGAGGTCGTCGGCGAGGCAGTAGTTCACGTCCGCCTGGTTGCGCTGGCTCCACACCCCCACCGTGCTCACCCACTCGGGTCGGTGCTTGGGGCAGTTCTTCTCGTAGAAGAAGTGCTGGTCGACCCCGTTGGGGTACCGCTTGAGGGTCAAAGGCCGCCGGCGCAGGTGGGGCAGCAGCACGGGGGCGATGCGGGTGTAGTAGTCGATGACCTCACCCTTGGTGAAGCCGGCGTCGGGGTAGAGCATCTTGTCGAGGTTGGACAGCTTGAGCCGGCGCCCCTCGATGGTGACGTCGAGGCTGGCGCCGGCGGCAGGCGTCACGGCGCCGCCGTCACTTCTTGTCTCGGTCCTTCCTCACCGCCGCCAGGCTGGCCTCGAGGGCGGCCATGAGGTCGACCACCTTGGCCGGCTCCTCGGCCGCCTCCTCCACCACGATCTCCTGGCCGGACGCCTTCTGCTCGATGAGGGCCAGCACCCGCTCCCGGTACTCGTCCCGGTACTTGTCGGGGTCGAACTCGGTGGTGAGTGAGTCGATGAGCTGGCGCGCCATCTTCTCCTCGCGGGAAGTGACCTCCACCTCGTCGCCGGGGACGTCCAGGTCCTCGGTGGGGACGACCTCGTCGGGGTAGAGCATCGTCTCCAGCACCAGCACGTCGCCCTTGGCCCGGATGGCGGCCAGGTACTGCTTGGTGCGCAGCACCACCCGGGCGATCCCCACCTTGTTGGACTCGGTCATGGCCGCCCGCAAGAGGGCGTAGGCCTTGGCGCCGCCCTTGTCGGGCACGAGGTAGTAGGGGCGCTCGTAGAACACCGGGTCGATCTGGTCGAGGTCGACGAAGTCCTCGATGTCGATCGTCTTGGTGGCCTTGGGGTCGAGGGCGTCGAGCTCGTCGGGCGTGATGGTCACGTAGGTGTCGGGGCGCAGCTCGTAGCCCTTGACGATGTCCTCGTAGGGGACCTCCTCGCCGGTGGCGGAGGAGACCCGCTTCTGCTTCACCCGGGCGTTCGACCGGGCGTCGATCTGGTGGAAGCGGACGTCTTTGGGCGAGACGGCGCTGAACAGCTTCACGGGCACGTTCACCAGCCCGAAACTGATGGCGCCGCTCCAGATCGGTCGGGGCATGAGGCGATTCTTCCACCGCCAGGGCGGCGGCATGCCCGGCGGGGGTCGTGGGTACAGGTCGGGACGACTACAGAAGTATTGAGGGAGGATTTCAAAATGGGTATCGGAGTCAGCGTTTTCCTCATCGCCCTAGGTGCGATCCTGGCCTTCGCGGTCGACTACGCCTTCCAGGGGATCGACATCGCCACCATCGGCGTGATCCTGATGATCGCCGGCGCCATCGGCCTGGTGGTGGCCCTGTCGGTGCTCAATGGTTGGGGACGGGGCGTGTCGGGGGGAACGGTCGTCGAGGACGACTACGTCGAGCCGACCCCCCGGCGGGTGGTCCGCCGCCGCAGCTACGTCGACTGACATTCACAGACTGACATTCACAGCGCCGTCACAGCTAGAAGGGCCCGGCCTCCCACCGCCGGGCCCTTCTGCGCGAATTTCCCGCCGCCGCGGAATGTAGGCACCGGAGGCGTGGTTCAATATTGATGTCCCGGGTGTCCGCCCACCCGGGGCGCCCGAGGTGGTTGAGGCGCCAGTCGCCTTCCCGCCAGGCCTGGCGCCTCCCACCCACGCCGCCTCGGGGTCGCGGTCCTGCGGCCCTGGTGGCTCGGGCACGGCTGGCCCCGAATTTCCGACACAACAACTT
>DATLGZ010000207.1:0-3887 GCA_035540235.1 Acidimicrobiales bacterium
GGGGGTGGGGAGGAACACGGTGCGGGCCGGAGGTTCGGTGAAGTAGACGAGCACCCCGCCCCGGCGCAGGGTGTCGGCCATGGCCGCCAGCTCGGCCTGGTAGCGGTCGTTGGGCTCGCCGGTGAGCAGGACCCGCTCCTCGGGGATCCGGGCCGCCGCCTTGCCGGTGTGGAACCACACCGCCTCCGGTTGGTTGGAGAACACCGCCACCCCCTCGGGCAGGGCCCGCACCTGGTCGATCACCTCCGACTCCATCCAGGCGGGGGCGGTGAAGCCGCCGGGGCGCACCGCCGGGTCGTCGAGGGCGTCCCACACCCACAGCGCCCCGTTGGCCACCTGGAGGCCGACGATGGCGCTCACCCCCAGCCGCACGGCGTGAGCCCGGGACAGGTCCACCCGCCGCAGCCCCCACACCGCCAGCAGGATCGCCCCGAGGTGGGCGGCGAGGAGGAAGCGCTCGTCGAGGCGGCCGGTGACGTCGAACAGGAAGCGGTCCACCACCAGGGCGCCCAGGTAGGCCGCCACCGCCAGCGCCACCAGGGCGGCGGGACGGCGGCCCGCACCCGGCTCGACGGCGTCGGCCGCCTCGCCGGCGTCGGCCGCCTCCCCGGGGTCGCCGGTCGCGGTAGCCTCGCCGGGTTCGCCGGTCGCGGTCGCCTCGCCGGGGCCGGCCGCCCCGGGGTCGCCGGAGGTGGCCGGCGCCGCCCTGCGGGTCGGGTCGGCGGCGTGGGCCTGGTGCCGCGGTGCCCGGCGGGCTGCCAGCACCAGGGCCACCACGACGGCGGCGGCCACGATCCCTCGGGCGGGCTGCGACAGCCAGTCGGGCACGACCCACGACGAGGCGTTGACCACCGCGTCGACGACGTACTCGCCGTCGGGCGGGTGCAGCACGGCCTGGCGGTTGGTGGCCTGCCCCTCACGGCTCTGCACCCAGGCGAACCAGCCGAGCAGGGGCGCCACCCCCACCGCCGCCAAGGAGACGGCGCTGCGCCACGCCCGGGTGCGGGGCCGGCTGAGCAGGGCCAGGCCGGCCGCCCCGGCGGCCAGCACGGCCACTCCCACGTAGCGGGTGAGGCAGGCGGCGGCGGCCAGCAGGGCGGCGACCAGCAGGAGGCCGGGGCGGCGCCGAGGCAGGCAGGCGGCCACCGCGGCCAGGGCCAGCAGCGACAGCAGCAGGAACAGGGGCTCGCTGAGCGCCGACGTGGCGTAGGTGAGGAAGTCGGCCCCTGCCACCACCAGGAGCTGGGCGGCGACGGCCAGGCCCACCGACCCCGTCAGGCGGCGGGCCACCAGCCCCACCGCCAGCACGAGGAGGCCGAACGCCACCGGGTTCACGTAGCGGGCGGCGGTCAACGGGTCGGGGCCCAGCATCCCCACCCCGGCCAGCACCAGCGTGAACAGGGGCGGGAAGTTCCCAACCGGTGGGGAGCCCGGTGGCGGCGTGTAGCCATGGCCCTCGACCAGGGCTCGGGCCATTCCCACGTAGGCGATGCCGTCGGGGCTCAGGTACGCGCCCCGGCGGGTGACGGCCAGGGCCACGGCCAGGCCGGCTAGCGCGGTGAGGACGAGCAGCGCCGTCCCGCGTCGGCTGCTTGGGGGCGCCTGGTTAATCGCGCAGCAGCTCCGCGACCCGGAAGGCGAGGTCGAGGGACTGGCGGGCGTTGAGGCGGGGGTCGCAGGTGGTGAGGTAGCGCTCGTCGAGCTGGGAGTCGAGGATCTCCTCCGAGCCGCCCAGGCACTCGGTGACGTCCTCCCCGGTGAGCTCCACGTGGATCCCGCCCGGCCACACGCCCTCGGCCCGGCAGGACCGGAAGAAGGCGGTGGCCTCGCCCAGCACGTCGTCGAAGTGGCGAGTCTTGCGCCCCGACGGCGACAGGAACGTGTTGCCGTGCATCGGGTCGCACGCCCACACCACCGGGCAGCCCGAGTCGCGCACCGCCCGCAGCAAGGGCGGGAGCAGTTCGTCGATGCGGGCCCGGCCCATGCGGGAGATGAGGGTGAGCCGCCCCGGGATGCGGTCAGGGTTGAGGCGGCGGCACAGCTCCACCGCCTCGGCGGCGGTGGAGCTGGGCCCGAGCTTGACCGCCACCGGGTTCTCCACGCCGGTGAGGAAGTCGACGTGGGCCCCCTCGGGCTGGCGGGTGCGGTCGCCCACCCACAGCAGGTGGGCCGAGCAGTCGTACCAGCGGCCGGTGAGCGAGTCCTGGCGGGTGAGGGCCTCCTCGTAGCCGAGGAGGAGGGCCTCGTGGCTGGTGTAGAAGTCGACCTCGTGCAGGCTCGCCTCGGCGCCGAGGTCGATGCCGCAGGCGGCCATGAAGCGCAGGGCCCGCTCGATCTCCGCCGCGATGCGCTCGTAGCGCTGCCCCTCGCCGCTCGTCTTCACGAACTGCTGGTTCCAGGTGTGGACCTCGGTGAGGTCGGCGAAGCCCCCCTTGGTGAAGGCGCGCAGCAGGTTCATGGTGGCGGCCGACTGGTGGTAGGCCCGCAGGAGGCGCTCGGGATCGGCCACCCGGGCGTCGGGGGTGGGGGCGTCGGAGTTGACGATGTGGCCCCGGAAGGAGGGGATGACGGCGCCGCCCACCTCCTCGACGGCCGACGACCGGGGCTTGGCGAACTGGCCCGCGATCCGCCCCATCTTCACCACCGGCACGCCCGCGCCGTAGGTGAGCACCACCGCCATCTGGAGGATCACCTTGAGCTTGTCGCGTATCGAGTCGGCCGAGAACCAGTCGAACGACTCAGCGCAGTCGCCCGCTTGCAGCAGGAACGCTCGGCCCTCGGCCACCTGGCCCAGGGCGGCGGTGAGGTTGCGCATCTCGCCCGCGAACACCAGCGGTGGCAGCGCCGCCAGGCGGGCCAGGGCGTCGTCGAGGGCCGTCTGGTCGGGCCAATCCGGCTGCTGGAGGGCGGGCCGGGCGCGCCAGCTGCTGGGCGTCCAGGTGCTCATCGTGATGTCATGACGGTAGCGGCATCCGGGCCGCTACCGGAGCCTGATAACCAGTGTGGCCGTGGAGCGGCTCGGCCTGTTCGGTGGGACGTTCGACCCCGTGCACGTGGGTCACCTGGTTGCGGCGGTCAACGCCCGCCACGCCCTGGGCCTCGACCGGGTGCTGCTGGTGGTGGCCAACCTGCCCTGGCAGAAGAGCGAGCGGCGCATAACCGCAGCCGAGGACCGCTTCGCCATGGTGGCGGCGGCGGTGGCCGGCCACGCCGGGCTCGAGGCCAGCCGCCTGGAGATCGACCGGGGCGGGGTGAGCTACACCGCCGACACGTTGGAGGAGCTGGCGGCGGAGGCCCCGGGGCGGGAGCTGTTCCTGGTGGTGGGGCGGGACGTGGGCAGCGAGATGGGTACGTGGGTGCGGCCCGACGTGGTGCGGCGGCTGGCGACGTTGGTCGTCGTCGACCGGCCCGACGCCCCCGAGCCCGAGCTGGGGCCGGGGTGGCGGGTGGAGCGGGTGGCCATCCCCCTGCTGCAGATCTCCGGTTCCGACCTGCGGCGGCGGGCGGCGGACGGCCGCCCCCTCGACTGGCTGGTGCCGGAGCCGGTGATGACCATCATCCGGGAGCGGGGTCTGTACGCTGGAAGCAGATGACGGCCCCGCCCCGCCCCCCGGCCCGCCGGTGCTGGTGACGCGACCGTCCCCGCGACCTTCCTCTGTAGGTCTCGAGCCCCGATTGGAGGAGACCCCTACGTCTACTGAGCTGGAACACGTGCGCGCCCTGGCCCGGCTGGCGGCCCGGGCCGCCGCGTCCAAGGGCGGCGAGGACACGGTGGCCCTGGAGGTGGGCGCCGTCCTCGCCATCTGCGACGTCTTCGTCCTCACCAGCGGCCGCAACCACCGGCAGGTCGCGACTCTCGCCGAGGAGGTGGAGCGCCAGCTGAAGGC
>DATLGZ010000208.1:0-2577 GCA_035540235.1 Acidimicrobiales bacterium
GTCCAGACGTCGGCGATCCCCACCCCGCCCGCGAAGCCCACCCTGCCGTCGACGACGAGCAGCCGCCGGTGCATGCGGTTGTTGAGCTTGTGCACCGTGTACCAGCGGGGGGGAGGTAGAAGGCGACGTTGACGCCCGCCCGCTGGAGGCGGCCCACGTGGCGGCGGTCGAGCTTGGCCGACCCGTAGCCGTCGAGCACCACGTTGACCTCCACCCCTGCCCGGGCCCGCTCGACGAACGCCTCGGTGAAGGCCTCGGTGATCTCTCCCGGCCAGTAGATGTAGGACGAGAAGTCGATGCACCGCCGGGCGCCGGCGATGGCGTCGAGCATGGCGGGGAAGGTCCGACAGCCGTTGCGGAGCAGGTCGACGCGGTTGCCGGCGCGCACGGAGGCGCCCGTCACGGTCTCGACCAGGCTGGCGAACTCGGCGCTGCCTGGGGGTGGGGGGTCGGTCAGGCGGAACCCGTTGCCGGCCACGTGCCGGTACCGGGCCGCCCCGTAGCCGTAGACGGCGGCCACGCCGGCGGCGGCCAGGCCGGCCCGGCGGGCCCACGGGCCGAGCCTGCGATCTGGTGCGCTGTCCACGGGCAGCCACCTCCTTCGGTTGGGCGCCGACGCCACCTCCGCCGTGCCGTGTACCCCGCGCCCCACCCCACGAACCGGTCACCGTTCTGGTTGCCAGGGCGCCCTGACGGTGACCAGTTCGCAGGGGTGGGGCAGATATGGCCCATCACGAGGAGGTTTCGCCATGGCCGGCATCGAGATCGACACCGACGATCCGGGGGCACGGGACGCGCTGCGCGCCCTGGTCGCCCCGCTCGTGCGCGAGCTGGTGGCCGAGGCGCTGGCCGAGCACCGGACGTCCGACCCCCACCACGAGCCGCCCGACCCGCTCGAGACGATGCTGGTCTTCGGCGACCGCAGCCGCCTGGAGATCGACGGCACGGCCAAGGTCAACAACGCCCTGTTCAACCTGTCGTCGGGGCGGGTGACGGTGGGGCCCTACAGCTTCTTCGGCCACGGGGTGTCCGTCCTCACCGGCAGCCACGACGTCGAGCGCTTCGGCCCCGAGCGCCAGGAGGCCATCCCCTCCGAGGGGCGAGACGTGGTCATCGGTCAGGGCGTGTGGGTGGCCAGCAACGCCACCGTGGTGGGCCCCTGCCGCATCGGCGACCACGCCGTGGTGGGGGTCGGTTCGGTGGTCCTCGACGACGTCGAGCCCTACGCCATCGTGGCCGGCAGCCCGGCCAAGGTCATCCGGGTCATCGAGCCGCCGGCGCAGGCGTGAACCTCGAGATCGGCCCCGGCGAGCACCCCGCCGCCGGCTTCGACGTCCGGGTCGACGTGCTGGCCCTCCCAGGCGTCGACGTGGTGTGCCGCATGGACCGGCTGCCCTTCGCCGCCGGCGCGTTCGGCGCCCTGCGGGCGAACCACGTGCTGGAGCACCAGAGCTACGAGCTGGTGGGCGAGACAGTGGCGGAGTGGGTGCGGGTGCTGGCGGAGGGCGCCTCGCTCGACATCGGCGTGCCCGATGCCCGCTGCCGGGCGGCGTCGTGGCTGGCGGGCGAGATCGACACGGCGGAGGCCAACTACTGGATCCTCGGGGGCCACTCCGACCGCCCGGCGCACCGGGGCGTCGACCGCGGCGGCGTGCCGCGGTGGATCTGGAACGCCCACCACACGCTTTTCGACCCGGCGTCCCTGCACGACCTCCTCGCCGGCTGCGGCCTGTCCGACGTGGCCGTCGGGCCCGAGGACGTCTGCAACCTGCGGGCCTCCGCCCGCAAGCCGGGGGCCGGGCGGCGGCGGGCTGAGGCGGGCGGCGGCCCCGTCAGGCCGCCAGCAGGCGGCGGTACTCCGCCAGGACCTCGTTGAACTGGCGGGCGGCGGCGTTGTGCTCCCGCAGGACCGAGTTGTAGGTCGTGACCAGGGCGTTGTAGCCCCGGATGTCGCCGGCCGCCTCGAGGGCGTCCATCTCGGCCCGCAGCGCCTCCAGCTGGCGGCCCAGCTCCTCGGCCCGGGCCTTCAGCTCCCGCATGGCGGCGTCGCGGTGGCCGATCGTGCTCTGGTAGGCGGCCAGCACCTTGGCTCGGTCGAAGTAGCGGGCGTAGTGCGCCTCCAGGGCGGGCGACAGGTCGGGGAACTCGGTGCCCAGCAGGGAGTGGACCTCGTCGAGGGTGTCGTCACCCCGCTCGGCGTAGATGCTGAGCCGGTCCTCGAGCAGCTCGTTGCCGGCCCGGGCGGCGGCCAGCTGGGCGTCCAGGCGGCTGCGCTCGACCGGCGCCAGCTGGACGTAGACCACGTGGAGCAGCTCGTGGGCGGCCACCGCGTAGCTCAGGCTCCGGAGCTCGGGGGCGGCGAAGGAACGGACGTGGATCCGGCCCCTGACCAGGCAGCCGAAGGTGTGGGTGGTGCCCGGCTCGGCGGGGGCGTCTATGCCGCAGTCGACCGCCAGCCGGTCGGCGTCCTGCAGCTCGGGCCGGGCGGCGACGAACAGCCGGCGGCCCAGGGCGGTCATCCCCGCCCCTTCCATGAGCTGCTCGATCGAGGCGCTGACCGGGGGCGGGGGGCTGGTG
>DATLGZ010000209.1:0-5044 GCA_035540235.1 Acidimicrobiales bacterium
GGGAGGTGGGGGCCCTGTGGGTCGCCGGCCCGACCCTGCTCCTGGGCTACCTGGGGGGCGGCCCCCGCCGCGACGACTGGCTCCGCACCGGCGATCGGGCCCTGCTCGACGCCGAGGGGTTCCTCCACCTGCGGGGCCGGATCGACGACATCGAGCAGGTCGGCGGCATCTCGGTGTCGCCCCTGGAGGTGGAGGCGGTGCTGGCCCGCCACCCGGGCGTGACCGAGGTGGCGGTGGCCGCCGTCCTCGACGCCGAGGGCGCCTCCCGCCTGCTGGCCTTCGTGGTGCCCGGCTCGGGCGCCCCCTCGGCCCCCGAGCTGGAGGCCGAGCTGCTGGCCCTGGCCCGCGACGAGCTGGCGCCGTTCAAGGTCCCCCGCTCGGTGCACCTGGTGGCGGCCCTGCCCCGCACGCCGACCGGCAAGCTGCGCCGCTACGTCCTGCGGACCGGCGGCTGGCCCGCTCAGCCGGCCAGCGGGCCGAACCGGGCCGTGTAGCGGGCGAAGGCGGCGTCGACCTCGCTCGCCACGAGGCCGAAGCCGGCCAGGTCGTAGCGGTGGGCCCCGTGCTTGTGCTGCGGGTTGGCGGCCACCCAGGCCCGCATACGCGCCTCGGCCTCGGCGGTGAGGGCCTCGCCCCGGTGGGCGTAGATCCGCCGCACGGCGGCCAGCGGGTCGGCCACCAGCTCCCGGTAGGCGATATCGACGAAGGCGGGGTCGGACGCGGCCCGCACGTCGAGGGCCCGCTCGACGGCGATCGCCGCCCGCTCCAGGGCCTGGCGCCCGACCGCGGCCGGCGACACCTCGTCGCTGTAGGCCCGCCGCAGGGTGTGGACCAGGCTGGCGTAGGAGGCCACCGCCTGGTGGGGGTGGCGGTGGCAGACGGCGACGGTGACGCCGGGGAGGGCGGCGAGCAGGGCGTCGAGGTGGCCGAGGTGGCTCGGCGACTTCAGGGCCCAGCGGTCGCCGGGCCGGGACAGCACCCGCAGCTGGAGGGCGTAGTGGCGGTACTCCTCGGCCAGCGGGGCCCGGGCCAGCCAGGCCGAGTAGGCGCGGGCGTCGAACATGTCGTCGAAGTGCTGGCTGGCGAAGGTGTTCTGGAGGAGGGCGTCGCACTCCTCGGGGCCGGTGGGCGTGGCCCCGTGGATGGCCTGGAAGCCGGGGACGAGGCGGTAGAAGGCCTCCAGCCAGCGCCCGGCCTGGGCCTGGAGGGCCTCGGCCGGCGGCCCCCCGTCGCCCGGCGGGACGGGGTGGAGCGCCTCCCAGAAGCGCATGGCGCGCTGCGCCGGGTCGCAGGCCAGGAGGTTGTGGAGCAGGGTGGTGCCCGTCCGGGGCAGCCCGGTGACGACCAGCGGCCGGTCGAGCGGGCGGGTCGCGGCCTCCGGGTGGGCCTCGACGTAGGCCTGGACGTGGCGGAGGTTGCGCAGGTGGCGCACCGCGGCCTTGTGGAGGACCTGGCGGCCGGTGCCGTTGAGGCGGGCCGTGCGCCGGCAGGCGTCGAGCAGCAGCTCAAGGGTGGGCAGGAACGGCACCGCACCCGGCCACGGGCCGGCCCGGGCCGCGGCCTCCTCGACCAGCTCGGCGGCGGAGACGTCGGTCATCCCACGAAGGCCAGGATGGAGGCGGCGACGGCGGCGGGGCGTTCCAGCGGGCCCAGGTGGCCCAGGCCGTCGAGCACCTCGCACCGGCCCTGGGGCAGCCGGGCGGCCAGGGCCCGGGCGTGCGCCGGGGCGCAGGCCTCGGACGCCGAGCCGCATGCCACCAGCACCGGGCAGGCCACCTCGGGGAGCCGGCCGTAGGCGTCGTGGGCGGTGGCCGTCTCGTAGACCGCGGCCTCGTCCTCCGGGCGGCACTTGAGCTGCCCGGCGGCGGTGAGGCCGTGGTCGACGTAGGCCCCGAGCACCTCGGGGTCGAGGGCGCCGAAGGGCGGTCGGGACGAGAAGTGACGGACCGCCTCCGCCCGGGAGGCGAAGGAGGCCCGCCGCCTCCGGGCCGCCTCGGCCAGCCAGCTGCCCCGGTCGGGCCCGAGCGGCGGGTCGGCGGCCACCAGCACCGGCTCGTAGCAGGAGAGGGCGGCGAAGGTGCCCGGGCGGGCCTGCTCGGCCATGAGCACGGCGGTGCCCCCGCTGGAGTGGCCGAACCCGTACGGGCGCTCCGGGAGGCCGAGCCGGTCGACCACCTCCAGCACGTCGGCGGCCAGCCCGTGCCAGTCGAGGGCCTCGCCGGGCGGCAGGGGGGTGTCGCCGTGGCCCCGGTGGTCGAAGGAGACGCAGTGGAGCCGGCCGGCCAGCCGCCGGGCGAGGGGGCCCAGGACCAGGCCGTGCAGGCCGGCGGCGTGGGCCATGACCAGGATCGGCCCCGTCCCGCCCAGGTCGTGGACGGCGATCACCGGGCCCGCCACCGCTCCCGGGGGGCGGCGGCGACCGCGGCCCGCAGCGCGGCGCGGTCGACCTTGCCGATCTTGGTCCGGGGGATGGTCTCGACGACGGCCAGCTCGTCGGGGAGCTTGTGGCGGGCCAGGACGTCGCCCAGGAAGGCCCGCAGCCCGGCCAGGTCGGGCGGGGGCTCGGTGGCCGACGGCACCACGCAGGCGCAGACCGCCTCGCCCAGGACATCGTCGGGCGTGCCCACCACCGCGCAGTCGGCCACGCCGGGGTGCCGGCGGGCCGCGGTCTCCACCTCGGTGGGCGACACGTGCAGCCCGCCCCGGTTGACCAGCTCCTTGAGCCGCCCGAGCACGTGGACCGTGCCGTCGGGGTCGATGCGGCCGAGGTCGCCGGTGCGGTACCACCCGTCGGCCGCCGCGTCGGCGTCGTTCCAGTAGCGCACCGGGCAGGCGGCGCCGTAGGCCAGCTCCCCGACCTGGCCGGGCGCCAGGGCGGTGGTGCCGCCGGGATCGAGGACGGCGATCGTGCCGTCGGGCGGGGTGCCGGGCGGCCCCCGGAACACGGTCCGGCCCACGGAGCCCCGCCGGATCTCCTCGGGGTCGGTGGTCAGGACGGTGAAGTTCTCGCTGCACCCGTAGACGTAGAGGAGGTCGACGCCCAGCCGGCCGTAGATGCGGTCGACCAGGCCGCGGGGGAGGGTGGAGGCGGCCGAGATGGCCCACCGGAGGGTGCCCACCCGGTGCCGGCTCGGGTCGAGGGCGTCGAGCAGGAGGGTGAAGTGGGCGGGCATGCCGGGGAGGACCGTCACCTGCTCGGCCGTGACCAGCTCCAGGGCGCCGGTGGGCGAGAACCGCTCGGCCAGCACCAGCCGGCCACCGCTGAGCAGGGCCAGCAGGGCCAGGCGCATGCCGAAGACGTGGGCCACCGGCAGGTAGAGGAGGTGGACGTCGTCGGGCCGGGGGCCGAAGGCGTCGGCGAAGAACTGCATCTTGGCCCAGCACCCGGGCAGCGTCTCCATCACCATCTTCGGCCTGCCGGTGGTCCCCGAGGTGAGCCACAGGTGGCTGGTCTCCTCCCGCCCGTGGGGCGGCGACCAGTCGTCGCTCGCATCCGGCCCGGCCAGGAGGTCATCGAGCTCGCGGTCGGCGATCACCCTGGTGGACGGGCTGGCGGCCCGCACCGCCCGGATGGCCGCCTCCGGGTCGGCCGCGCCGGGGTGGGGCCGGTAGAGCAGGGCGGCGGCGCCGGTGCGCTCGGTCACCCAGGCCAGCTCCGGCCCGGTGAGGTCGTTGTCGGTCCCCACGTGGACGGCGCCGACCGCCCAGGCCGCGTTGACCGCCAGCAGGTGGGCGGGCGAGTTGGGCAGCTGGCAGACGACGCGGTCGCCCCGGCCGATCCCCAGGCTGCGGTAGGCGGCGGCCAGCCGGGCGACGGCCCGCCCGAGCTCGGCGTAGGTCGTGGTGCGCCCGGCGAAGGTCAGGGCGGGCCGGTGGGCCCAGCGCTCGCACGCGGCCCGCAGGGTGGGGGCGAGGGGATCGCTCACGCGAACGACCACGGCGCCCGGGGGGCCAGCCCGGGGCCGGCCGGCTCGAACAGGCCGGCCAGCCGGGGGTCGGCCGCCACCGCGGCCAGGTCCTCGGCGACCGCCGCGGCCGGCACGCCCGCGCCGGTGAGCACGCCCTCCCAGTGGGCGGCGGTGTCCTCGCCCAGGCGGGCCACCAGGGCCTCGGGACCGGCGACCCGGCAGGCGGCACACGCCCGGCGGAGGCCGTCCTCGCCGTCGACGCTGACGGCCAGCAGGCCGGCGGCGGTGGGCACCGGCCGGTCGAGGGCCCCCCAGCGGGGACGCCCCGGGTGGCCGTCCAGCAGCGACCGGCCGCCGGCCTCCAGGGAGGAACCGACCTCGTAGGCGCCGCCTTCCCGCGCCCGCCGGTAGAGGGCGGCGAGGATGCCCTCGGCGGTGACCAGGGCCCCGAACAGGTCGCACAGGATCATGCGGGACGGGAAGGGCGGCTCGCCCTCGGGCCGCAGGCCGTGCCCGAGCCCCAGGTGGGCCTGGACCAGGAAGTCGGTGCCCAGCGCCTCCCGGGGGGCCGCCCACCCGGTGGCGTGGGCGTAGACGAGACCCGGGCGGGCCAGGTCGTCGAACTCCAGCCGCCACTCGGCCGCCTTGCCCGGGCGCCAGTTGTGGAGGAACACGTCGGCCCCGGCCACCAGGTCGACCAGCGCCCGCCGGCCGGCGGGGGAGCCCAGGTCGAGGGCGACGGCGTCCTTGCCCCGGTGCAGGGTCACCGCCGCCCGGCCGTAGTCGCCCTCCGGCGGCTGGACGCGGACCACCTCGGCTCCCAGCATCCGCAGCAGCATCCCGGCGAAGGGCCCCTGGATACGGCTGGTGGCCTCCACCACCCGGGTGCCGGCCAGCGGCAGGCCGGCCGCCGCGGCCGTCCCCGCCGTCCCGGCAGGCGCGCCGCCGCCGGGCCGGGCGCAGACCGAGGCCACCGGCGGCTCGGCCACCGGCGCCGGGCCGCCGGCCACCGGGACCAGGCTCAGGCCGGTCTCCGCCGCCACCCGGCGCAGGTCGTCGAGGCGGTGGCCGGCCGTGGCCTCGTGCAGGCCGGGCGGGAGCGAGCAGGCGGCCCGCTCGTACCGCCAGCGGAACAC
>DATLGZ010000210.1:0-2002 GCA_035540235.1 Acidimicrobiales bacterium
GGAACGTGCCGAAGGCGGCCAGCTGCGCGTTCCACAGGTCGTCGGTGCCCATCGTTCCAGTGTGCCGCCATCGTGGCCGGGCGGGGCTCGCCCGGCCAGACGTGAACCCGCCCTAGCGCGGGTTCTTGGGCGCCTGGGCGCTCTGGGCGGCCTGCGAGCCCTGGGCTCCCTGGGACCGCTGCGAAGCCTGGGTGGCCTGCGAGGCCTGGGTGGCGGCCGCCCCCGGCGCACGTGAGGCGGGGATGGCGGCGTCGAACAGCTGGTTGGCAAAGTCACGCTGGCTGGCGAGGAGCCGCTCGGTGAACCCCAGCCAGCTCTCGAAGGCCTGGTTCGGCGTGAGCGGCTCGGAGAACGTCAGCTCGGGCAGCCGGGAGAACGTCGTCTCGACGGTCTCCGCCCAGCTCCGGACGAAGTCGACGGCTGCCTTCTGGCCGACCGCCACGGTGCCCAGCACCCGGTCCTGGACCTCCTCGGTGAGCTGTGTCGCAGTAGCCATGTCGTCCTCCAGTGCTGGTGGTCGGGTTCCTAGGTGATAACTATACCACGCACATGATCAGTCTAAAACTCACCGGCTCACGGGTTTCTGCCCGGGGGGCAGGGGTAGGAGAACCAGTGGAGGGCAGGCCGGCGCGTCCAGGAGGACCGCGAGCCCATCCACCCGTCCGAGGCAGCACCCGAGCACCCCGAGCCGGGCCCAGCCCGAAGGAGGCCTGTGGTCGGTAAGTCCGCGCCAGCGGTCGTCCCCGTCGATGACCTCGACTCCCGCTCCGGCCAGCACCTGGGCACCACTAGGTGGAGGATCGTCTCCCAGGAGGAGGTGGACGCCTTCGCCGCCCTGACCGGCGACGACCAGTGGATCCACGTCGAGCCCGAGCGGGCCAAGGCGGGGCCCTTCGGCACCACCATCGCCCACGGCTACTTCACGCTCTCTTTGTCGACGGTCCTGCTCGACGAGGTCGTCTCCGTCACCGGCGCCGACGTCGTCCTGAACTACGGCAGCAACCGCGTGCGCTACCCGGCCCCGCTGCCGGTGGGCTCGCGGCTGCGGGCCGCGGTCGAGGTGGCGACGGTTGAGCGGGTCCCGGGCGGGGTGCAGGCGGTCTACCGGCTCACCTACGAGGTGGAGGGCGGGACGAAGCCGGTATGCATCGCCGATATCGTCTACCGGTACTACTCCGAGCTCCCGCGCCGAGGCTGACATGAGCGACGCCGAGGCCGTCAGCAGCAGGGCCACCGACGGCCGGCCCGACCCGGCATCCGTGGACGCGGCTGTCCACGGGTTCGCCGCCGCCCTGGTGAAGCTGGGAGCGAACGTCGCCCTCCGGCCGTGGCGGGCGCTCCCCGCCGCCGCCCGCCTCACGGCCGACGTGGCGGCGGCCACCGCCCGCTCCACCGCGATGGCGGTGGGGCTCCCCGCCCGGCCCGTGCTGGAGCCGGCCCGGCGCGACCGGCGCTTCACCGACCCCGCCTGGCAGGTGCACCCGTTCTTCTTCGGGACGGGCCAGGTGTACCTGGCGTGGGCCCGGTTCCTGCGCGACCTGGTAGACGCCGGCGACCTCGACGAGGTGACCGCGGCCAAGGCCCGCTTCGCCGTCGAGGCCCTCGTCGACGCCGCCGCTCCCACCAACCTCCTCCCCACCAACCCCGAGGCGCTGCGCAAGGCGATCGGGACCAGAGGGGCGAGCGTGCTGGCGGGCCTGCGCAACGTGGTCGCCGACCTGGCCTCCAACGGCAAGCCCAGCCAGGTCGACCGGTCGGCGTTCCGGCTGGGGGAGAACCTGGCGGCCACGCCCGGCCAGGTCGTGTTCCGCAACGACCTCATGGAGCTGATCCAGTACGCGCCGCAGACGGAGACCGTCTACGAGACGCCGCTGCTGCTCAGCCCGCCGTGGATCAACAAGTACTACATCATGGACCTGGCGCCGGGGCGCAGCTTCGTGGAGTGGGCGGTGCGCCAGGGCCACACCGTCTTCGCCATCAGCTACCGCAACCCCGACGAGTC
>DATLGZ010000211.1:0-11239 GCA_035540235.1 Acidimicrobiales bacterium
CGTCCCGCCCGCGCCTGCGCCCGAACCCGAGCCCGAGCCGACGACGACCACCACCCCTCCGCTCACCGCTCCCGACTCGGGCAGCGCCACCACCACGACCCGCACGTCGGGCTGACGCCGCCGGCCGGCGGCGGCCGACCCCGGGAACCGCTACCGGACGACCACGCCGTCGAGGTCGTCGACGGGCGGGTACTGGGGCGCCATGTCGTCGAGGGCCTCGAGCACGATGCGGGTGACGGCCCAGTTGCGGTACCACTTGTTGTCGGCGGGGATGACGTACCAGGGAGCGCCCTCGGTCGACGTGCGGGAGATGGCCTCGGCGAAGGCGTGCTGGTAGTCGTCCCAGCGGTCCCGTTCCTTCAGGTCGTCGAGGCGGAACTTCCAGCGCTTGTCGGGCTCGTCGATGCGGGCCTGGAAGCGGCGGGCCTGCTCGTCCTTGGAGATGTGGAGGAAGAGCTTGATGATGCGGGTCCGGGCGGCCCGCAGGTTGTCCTCGAAGGCGTTGATGTGGGCGAAGCGAGGGCGCCACACGGCCTCGGGGACGATGTCGTGGACCCGCACCACCAGCACGTCCTCGTAGTGCGACCGGTTGAAGACCACGATCTCGCCCTTGCCCGGGGTCTGCTTGTGGACCCGCCACAGGAAGTCGTGGGCCAGCTCGTGCTCGGTGGGCACCCGGAACGAGGCGACCCGGGCCCCGACGGGGTTCATCCCCCTGAACAGGTGCTCGATGGTGCCGTCCTTGCCGCCCGCGTCGATGGCCTGGAGCACGATCAGCAGCGACTGCTTGCGCTCGGCCCACAGCCGCTCCTGCGCCTCGCGCAGCGTCTCCAGCATCTCCCCGAAGGTGGCCCGGGTCTCCCGCTTCCGGCCCGGCGCCCCCTCGGTGCTGGCCGTGTCGATCGTGCCCAGGTCGAGATCCGTTCGCGGCGCGACCCGCCATCGGTCGGAGTCCATGAAGGTCACGGTAGTGACGGGCCGGCACGGTCGCCGCGCAGGGCGGGGCCGGCCTCGGGTTCGACCCCCTCGGCCAGGGGCTCGGCCCTGCGCCCGCCCAGCTCGACCCGCCAGATCTCGAAGGCGGCGGTGGCGCCCAGCAGCCACGCCAGCCCCAGCACGTAGCCGCCGATCACGTCGGTGAGGAAGTGGACGCCGAGGATGAGGCGAGAGGAGCCGATCACCAGGACCAGGGCGGCCGTGGCCACCACCGCCGCCGCCCGGCGACGGCCCGGCAGCACGGGCAGGAAGGTGAGCAGCAGGGCGCCGTAGGTGACCGTCGATGACATGGCGTGGCCCGACGGGAAGCTCTTGCCCCACGCCGTGGCCACCGGGTGGTCGACGACCGGCCGGGGCCGGTCCACGAGGATCTTCACGGCCGAGTCGACCAGCCCGCCCCCCACGACGGTCACCACCAGGAAGACGGCCAGGCGGCGCTGGCCGCGCCGCCACACGAACACGCTGGCGATGGACACGACCACCCCGAGGGTGACGGGCCGGCCCAGGTGGGTGATGAGCTGGAACATCCGCAGCAGGAGGGGCTCGTCGTGGACGGCGGCGTTCATGCGGTCGGCCAAGGCGCCGTCGAGGCGGGCTGCCGGTCCCCCGGCGAGGACCTGGAAGAGCAGGGTGGCGAAGGGCACGGTCACCAGCACCAGGGCGGCCGCGAACAGCGTCACCCGCAGGCCGTAGCGCTCCTCGGGGTCGAGTCGGCGGCGGACCGCCTGGGGTAGACCTCCCCTCATGCTCCGCCATGTACCCCGGCCGTGAACCAGACCAAAACGCGGGGCGGCCGCACGCTGCCTCTCGTCCTGGCTGCGATACGGGGAGGCGTGAGCCTCGTCGCCATCCCGCTGGCCCCCGTCCTGTTTCGGGACCACTTCGTGGTGCTGGTGCTCATGAGGCCCACCAAGGAGGTGCTGCTGGCGGGCGGGTTCTTCCTGCGCGAGGGCCAGGTCGGGCTCGTCCCCATGGTGGCGGCCGCCATTCCCATCGCGGTGGCGGGGGTGTGGCTGTTCTTCTGGCTGGGGCGGGCGTTCCACGAGGAGATCCAATCGGGAGAGGGGCTGCCGCGCTGGTCGCGGCGGGTCCTGCGGCCCGACCGTGTGCGGTCAATGTGCGAGGTCCTGGAGCGCAAGGGCGCCCCGGTGATCGTGGCCGGCCGCCTGGCCGCCTTCCCGTCGACCGTGCTGGCGGCCGCCGCCGGGGTGTCGGGGATGAAGCCGGCGCGGTTCATCCCCGCCGACGGCCTCGGGGCAGCCGCCTCGGTGGCGCTGACGATCGTGGCCGGGTACCTCCTGGGCGAGGCCTACGAGAAGGCGGGACCGTGGCTCACGGCCGTGGGGGTGGCCGTGCTGGTGGGCCTGGCCGTGGCCGTCGGGCGCTGGATCAGGCGGGAGAGCTGAGGGCCGACGGCGACCGTTCTGGCAGCGGCGGGACGGCGCCGTGCGTAGGTTCGGCGCCAGACTGGTCTGGACGCCCGAGAGCGGCGGGCGGGAGGGGGCGGGCCTCACCACCGGCGCGCCTCACCGGTGGTCGCCGTCGAGCCAGGCCTGGACGGCGGCGGCCTGGGCGGCGACGTGGTCGTGGAGGCCGGCCACGATGGCCCGCTCCACCCGGGAGGCCAGCAGGGGCGCCCGCACCCGCAGGTCGCCCTCGGTCACCCGGGTGACCCCGTCCGCCACCCCGGCCAGCACCACGGTGGCCCGGCACCGGAGGCGGTCGGCGTAGTGGTCGGGCAGCACGAGCACCTCGGTCTCGTGCGTGCGCCGGTCGAGGGCGGACTCCTCCACCCACGTGAGCCGGGCCGGGTCGACGACGCTGGTGACGGTGTGGGACAGGTGGCCCTCGAAGCGGTAGCGCACCCGCTGGCGCACGAGGGAGCCGTCTTCCGACCGGTCGAGCAGCTCGGGCCGTCCCAGCCCCGGCAGGCCGGCCAGGTGGGCCAGCACCTCGGGATCGACGAAGGCGTCCTCCACCGCCCTCAGGTGGGCGGCGAACCGCTGCTCGAGCCGGAACTGCACGGCCGCCATTCTCGCCGCCCGGGCCGGTAGCTTCGGCGCCCGTGGCGTGGCGCGGCCGGATGGCCCTCGTGGTGCTGGTGCTGGTGGCGGCCGCCTGCGGTGGGGGCGGGGGCGGCGACCCCGGCCTGGCCGGTCCCGGCGACGGCGGCGTGCGGGTGGCGGTGGGCGAGGACATCTGGCCCCTCA
Organism: Acidimicrobiales bacterium; assembly: GCA_035540235.1. Classification (GTDB taxonomy): domain Bacteria; phylum Actinomycetota; class Acidimicrobiia; order Acidimicrobiales; family AC-14; genus JBFMCT01. The sequence goes on from DATLGZ010000211.1 coordinate 3,207, forward strand.
CCGGCCGGGGCCCCAGCTCGAAGGCGTTCGCCGCCGGCGAGGTCAACGTCAACGTGTACGAACCGCTGGTGGCCCTCGCCCCCGACTTCACCGTGCGGCCCGGGCTGGCCGAGCGGTGGGAGCTGGTCGAGCCCACCACGTGGCGGTTCTTCCTCCGGCCCGGCGTGCGCTTCCACGACGGTCGCCCGTTCGGGGCCGACGACGTGGTGTGGTCGTGGTCGCGGGAGTTCCTCCCCACCTCCGTCACCCGCAACCTGTCGGCCGTCCGCAAGGTCGACGACCTCACCGTCGACTTCGTGCTGTCCGCCCCCAACCTGCGCCTGCCCGAGCAGCTCGTGCACCCCGAGGGGCCGATCGTCCCCCGCAACGGCCACAGCGACGACCAGCCGCCGGTGGGCACGGGACCGTTCCGGGTCGTCGAGTACGTGCCCCGCCAGCGGGTGGTGGTGGAGCGGTTCGACGAATACTGGGGCGAGAGGGCCCAGGTGGAGCGGGTGACGTTCCGGTTCACCCCCGACCCGGCCGAGCGGGCCGAGGCGGTGGCCGGCGGCGGGGCCGACGTGGCCGCGGTGGCGCCGTTCGGGCCCGTGCCGCCACCGGTGCGGGTGGTCAGGGCGCCGGCGGGCGTGGTGCACCAGGTCGTGTTCAACCCCGCCGGCATGGCGCCCTTCGACGTCACCGCCGAGCCGGCCGTGCGGCGGGCGGTGGCGCTGGCCCTCGACCGGCATCGGTACGTCGCCGAGGTCCTCGGCGGCAACGGCGAGCCGGGGCGGTGGCTGTCCCCGCCGGCGGTGCTGGGCCCGTCGGCCGCCCTGGTCGCCCCGCCCGGACACGATCCGGCCGAGGCCCGGGCCGTGCTCGACGAGGCGGGGTGGCGGCCGGGCGGCGACGGCGTGCGGGCCCGGGGCGGGCGGCGGCTCACCCTCACCGCCATCGCCGGCCCCGCCATGGGAGAGGCGGCGCTGCGCTTCGTGCAGAGCCAGCTCCAGGCGGTGGGGATCGAGGTGGCGGTGAAGAAGGCGTCGGACACGGTGACCTACCGGGAGCACCGCGACCGCGGCTACGACCTCGACCTCACCGCCCCCAACCAGAACGACGCCAACCCGGCCTTCCTCGTCACCGGCCGGGCTACCGAGGCCCAGCTGCAGGAGATCCTCGCCGCCCCCACCCGCGAGGACGTGCAGCGGCTGGCGGCCCAGATCACCCAGGCGGTGGTGAACGAGGAGCACGGGGTGGTGCCGCTGGCGGCCGTGTCCCGGGCCTATGCCCTGGCGGAAGGGGTCGAGCTGGCCCCGCTCCACCCCTCCGCCATCAACCAGCCGTGGACGGCCCTGTCGTCGCGGTAGCGGCCCACTCCGCCAGGTCCCGGCGCTGGATGGCGGCCGCCATCAGGTCGGGGAACAGGTCGGGCGTGCAGGCGAAGGCGGGCACGCCCAGCGTGGCCAGGGCGGCGGCGTTGTCGTGGGAGTAACCGGGCGCCCCCTCGTCGCTGAGGGCGAGCAGCGCCACCATCTGGACCCCGCCCTCCACCAGCCGCCGGGCCCGGGCCAGCGTCGACTCCCAGTCGCCGCCCTCGTAGAGGTCGCTGACCAGCACCAGCACGGTGTCGCGGGGCCGCCCCACGATGGTCTCGCAGTAGGCGAGGGCCCCGTCGATGTCGGTGCCGCCGCCCAGCTGCACGCCGAACAGCAGCTCGACGGGGTCGGCCACGTGGTCGCTCAGGTCGACCACCGCCGTGTCGAACGCCACCACCCGGGTGCGCAGCGAGCGGATCGAGGCCAGCACCGCCGCGAACACGCCGGCGTACACGACGGAGGCGGCCATGGACCCGCTCTGGTCGACGCACAGCAAGATCTCGCGGCTCACCTCGGGCAGGCGGCGGCCGTATCCCACCAGCCGCTCGGGCACGACGGTGCCGTGCTCGGGTTGGTAGTGGCGGAGGTTGGCGAGGATGGTGCGGTTCCAGTCGACGTCGGCGGGGCGGGGGCGGCGGGTGCGGGCGGCCCGGTTGAGGGCGCCGCTCACGGCCTGGCGGGTGGGCTGGGCCAGCCGGCGCTCGAGGTCGTCGACCACCCGGCGTACGAGGCCCCGGGCCGCCTCCCGCGACCGCTCGGGGATGGCCCGGTTGAGGGCGAGGAGGGTGCCCACGAGGTGGACGTCGGGCTGCACCGCGCCCAGCAGCTCGGGCTCGAGCAGCAGCTCCCGCAGTCCCAGGCGGTCCATGGCGTCGCGCTGCATGACCTGCACGACGCTGGTCGGGAAGAACGTGCGGATGTCCCCCAGCCACCGTGCCACCCGGGGTGACGACCGGCCCAGGCCCCCCCTACGGTCGGCGTGCTCACCGTAGAGGGCCTCCAGGGTGGCGTCGCGGGAGGCGTCCAGCCCCTCGAGGCCCGTCCCCAGCTCCGTCCCCCCGCCGCCGGCGTCCTCGCTGGGCGGGCCCAGGACGAGGCGCCAGCGCCGGAGGCGCTCGTCGGCGGCGGGGCCTGCGCCGCCCGTCACCCGGGGCCTCCCCCCAGCAGCTCCAGGAGCCGGGGCAGCACCCGGGCGGCGCGCTGGTGGTCGAGGTCGTCCCCGTCGCCGCCGGGGCGCTGGGGCTCTCCGGCGCCGGCCCGCCGCAGCCGGTCGGCGATGGCCCGCCGCTCCGCCGCCGCGAAGCCGGCGAACGTCCGCCGCAGCAGGGGCAGGAGGTCGTCGAACGTCTCCGCCCGCACCGACGACACCCAGCCGTCCACCACCCCCAGCAGCTCGGGCTCGTGCAGGAGCAGGACGGCGTCGCCCGACAGGAAGCCCTCCAACCACGCCGCCCCGCGGTCGGCGGCCGCCGCCGGCGACAGCACGAGGGAGAGGCGGCGGCCCACCTCGTCGACCGGCACCTGGCCGGCGTCGAGCAGCAGGCGGACCGCCCGGCCGGCGAGAGCGCCGTGCACCGCCTCGCGGGAGGCCACCGCCGCCAGGGCGTGCAGCCAGCCGGCCCGCAGGCCGGGGTCGTCGAGGAGGGCGATGCCCCGCTGCACGGCGTCCACTCGGGGTCGCATGGCGGCGGCGGCATCGTCGTCCAGGGCGGTGCAGGCGGCGGGCAGGCCGACCGTCACCCGGGTGACGATCCCCTCCAGCACCTGGTGCACCAGCCCGGTGTCGAAGCGGCGGACGCTGCCGTAGCGCCGCACCCGGGCCAGCGGCTCCACCGCCGCCATCAGCACCGCGGTGTCGTGCTGGAGGGCGGCCCGCTCGGCCAGCACGGCCAGCACGGCGGCCAGGGCGTCGGGGAGGTCGGCCAGCAGCACCGCCTCCACCAGCCCGCTCAGCTCGGCGACGTCGGCCTCGGCCGCCCGGCGGCGGACCACCTCGGTGGCGGCCGACTCGATGGTCGTGCCCGCCCCGCTCGCCTCGATGAGGGCCACCTCCAGCTCGGGGTGCCACTCCAGCACCCAGCCCTCCTTGAAGGTGCCCCGGGTGGCGCCCGTCCCCGCCGGCTGGGCCCACGGCACGTCGAGGAGCAGGAGGCGGTGGAAGAGCCGGCTGCGCTCCCGGTGGGACTCGGTGCGGAGGTCGAGCTCCAGGGTGCGGGCCGCCGCCGACGGCTTGAGCCGCAGCCGCCGCTGGGCGTCGGCCAGGTCGCGGGCCAGGGGCACCATGGGCGTCTCGGGCGGCACCCGCCCGAGCTCGTCGCCCACCAGGAGGCGGCGGGCCACGAGCTGGACGGGCACGGGCGATCCCCCGCACAGCACCGCCTGGGTCGACTCCATGAGCTCGTCGAGGCCGGCCAGCGGGCGCCCCCGCAGGGTGGCCAGCGCGTCCGACAGCCGGGCCGCCTCGATGACGGCGGCGGAGGACACGTCCAGCCGTTCCTGGCGCAGCAGGGCGGCCACCTTGACCAGCCAGCGCAACCCGGCATCGTCCGGGTCGCGGTCGCCAGGGGCGGTGAAGAGGTGCGAGTACCAGCCGGGGGCGGTCACGCCCGCCCCGTAGCCCGACGCCCGGGCCAGCCGGCTCGACGTCCACGGCACCCAGGTGGCCGCCACCTTGACGGTGGGCAGCCCCTTGAGGCGGGCCCTGTCGGCCGCCTGGGTCGGGAACCACTCGGGCACGAGGGCGGGGGCGTGCCACGCCCCGCACACCACCGCGATGCGGCCGTGGCCCTCCTTGAGGGCGGCGCGCAGCACCCGGCGCATGGCCGCCTCCCGCCGCTCGTTGTGCTCGTCGGGGCCGCCGCCGCCGGCCTCGTCAGCGGCGCCGGCCCGGTCGGCCTCCCGCAGGGCGGCCATGGCGTCGAGCACGGCCGCGAACACGTCGAGGCCGTGGTAGCGGTGCTCGATGGCGTCCTCCCACCACCGCTCGGTGTCGTCGTAGCCGGCGGCGGCAGCCAGGGCGGCGAGGGGGTCGTCGTGCAGGCGCCGGCGGTCGTCACCCCAATCTGGGCGGGCCAGGTCGGCGGCCGCCGGCAGGTCGAGGAAGCGCACCGGGCGGTGGTGGGCCGACGCCCACCGCAGCGCCACCCACTCGGGCGAGAACGAGGCCATGGGGTAGAAGCCGGCCCGGCGAGGCGTGTCGACGGCGTACACGAGGGCGGCCACCGGCGGGCGCATGGCGGCCGAGCCGGCCAGGGCCGCCACCCCGTCCAGCTCGGGCGGCCCCTCCACCAGAACGAGGTCGGGCCGGAGCTGGTCGAGGGCGGCGCCCACCGCCCGGGCCGACCCCGGCCCGTGGTGGCGGATGCCGAGCACGGCGACGGCCGTCTGGGTTGACGACGCGTGGCCCGTCACTCACGAGTCCGCGCGCGAAACCAAAGCCACGCATCGCTCTGTAGAGGCAGGAATTCTCTTCGCTCGAGGAATTCGGAGACTGCCCGTGAGCCCGCGGCGGCGAGCGGCGCCGCAACTTCCCCGAGGTAGGCACCTCGACTGAACCGCCTGTCACGTATTCGCTCTAACTCATCGAGGAGCATTGACAGCACGAGTCCGGATTGGAACCTCCGGTCGACCGCTAAGAGAGAGTAGAAAAGGCACCGGCCCTCCACTGGCTCACCCTCAGCACTTAGATCACTCATCAAGATGAGATCTACGACAGACGCAATCCCTACTACCGTACCCGTGGATTGAGCAACTACGAACGTGACCATGTCGTCAACATCGCGCTGTCGGGTACGCTCGTAAAGATGGCGCGCAATTTCGTCTGTTGCTGGGTCGCCGCTCGAAAACTCATCAAGTGAATGATGAATGCACAGGAGCTCAACGCTCAAGCCACGGGCTTTAGGCGCCATCGAGCAACATGCGAATCGCTACATTGAGTGAGTAGTTAGCCGTCAGAAACTCAAGCGGTCTTTCGGCCCGCTGTTCATGCGGAGCGGGAGAGCACCTCAGCCATGGTGTCCCTGCCGACGGAAACGCGCAGCGCCCCCCGTGAGCGGGCTGGAACGTCGGGGCCATCACCAAGCGGAGGCAGGCCTGCTGCTACGCGCTGAAGGTTCACCCAACGTCGCAGTCCAAGGTCATCTGTTGCCGATGGTTCCGAGAGAGGTTCCGCAACCCCCGGCTCGGGACTCCCAGCGTTGGCGCCCACCTCGTCCGGCCTGGGGGCGCCCGTCGCAGAAGGGGGAGTCATCTCCTCGGCCGCTGGGACAACGCTCGGTGCCTTCCGTGCTGTGTCCAGCAGCTCAACGAGCTGACGGCGCAGCACTTCCTCTGTCTCCTCTTCCTGTAGGAACCGATCGACGAGTCTGCGGGCCCGCTGGACATCGCCACCGAAAACGGCCGCTCGCACCGCGCCACGTCGAGCAATGGCACCTTCAGGATCGGAGGCAGGAGCCCGCTTCGCTATCTCCTCCTCGATCAGAGACACGTCGACAAATGCGGCGGCGGCTCCAGGTGCACCCAGGTCTTGCAGCGCCTCGGCCCGCATAATGGCTTCGGTCACAAGAAGGTAGAGCGACTCGAGATCCATCGAATCAAGCGCTCGCCAAGGAGGCCGCTGGCGTAAGAAAGGCAACAACGCATGCTGACTTGACATCGGCAAAAGTCGCCCTGATGACCTGTTCTAGTTTGTCAGCGAGCCGCTGAGAGTCATGGGGCCCGTCGACTCCGCTCACCTCAAGGGCAATCCGGCGGTCATCGCGATCCTTGAGAAGCCAGTCAGCCGACTCGCCGCGTTGGAGTCGGCGCAGCCCAACCCAGCCTTGTGCGACGTGAACAAGCGCGAGGGCAACTGCCTCGGCCCCGTCCTCGGTGATGCGGTGGCGGTCAAGCTGTTCTTCATCGCCCGCTGGGACAGGTCGCCATCGGAGCAAGGCGCTCCCCGTGGTCGACTCGATCGCGACCGCCAAGGTGACGCCAGGTTCATGTTGACGCCGTCGTAGAGCAATGGCGGCTCGATGCTCGAACGCGCTGGCGATGGACAACGGTAGGCGAGGGTGCATCTCCTTTAGGCGCGCCAAATCCAGCTCCACACCGCCGATCGTACGCCCTGCGCCGTGCTGTGAGCTTGGCGCAGGGCACTCGTCGTGGCACCGCCGCCTCATCTGCCCCTGAACACTCAGCCGCCAGCCCCGGCGTGCAGGAATGAGCACCCTCGCCGGTCACGTCGCCGGTCACGTCAGCCCAGGTCGCGGCAGGCCCGGTACAGGTCGGCCCACGGCGGGCGCTCCCGCACCACCGTCTCCAGGTACTCCTGCCACACCAGGCGGTCCTGCACGGGGTCCTTCACCACCGCCCCCTGGAGGCCGGCGGCCACGTCCCCCGCCCGCACCACCCCGTCGCCGAAGTGGGCGGCCAGGGCCAGCCCGCTGGTGACGACGGAGATGGCCTCGGCCGTGCTGAGGGTGGCGCTGGGCGACTTGACCTTGGTGCGGCCGTCGGCCGTCACGCCGCTGCGCAGCTCCCGGAAGATGGTGACCACCCGGCGGATCTCGTCGAGGGCGTCGAGCTCGGCGGGCAGCTCCAGAGCCCGGCCCAGCTGGCCGACCCGCAGGCGCACGATCTCCACCTCGGCGTCGGCGTCGTCGGGCAGGGGGAGCACGACCACGTTGAACCGGCGCTTCAGGGCGGCCGACAGGTCGTTGACGCCGCGGTCGCGGTCGTTGGCAGTGGCGATGACGGTGAACCCCTTGCGGGCCTGGACCTCGTCGTCCAGCTCGGGGATGGGGAGGCTCTTCTCGCTGAGGATGGTGATGAGGGCGTCCTGCACGTCGGAGGGGATGCGGGTCAGCTCCTCGATGCGGGCGATGCCGCCCGCCTCCATGGCCCGCAGGACGGGGCCGGGCACGAGGGCGGCCCGGGACGGCCCCTCGGCCAGCAGGCGGGCGTAGTTCCAGCCGTAGCGGATGGCCTCCTCGCCCGTGCCCGACGTGCCCTGCACCAGCAGCGTCGAGTTGCCCGACACGGCGGCGGCCAGGTGCTCGGACAACCACGTCTTGGCCGTGCCCGGCACCCCCAGCAGCAGCAGGGCCCGGTCGGTGGCCAGGGTGGCGATGGCCACCTCCACCAGCCGGCGCTGGCCCAGGTACTTGGGGGAGATCTCCGTGCCGTCGGCCAGCCGTCCCCCCAGCACGTAGGTGGCCACCGCCCACGGCGACAGCTTCCAACTGGGTGGGCGGGGCCGGTCGTCGGCCTCGGCCAGGGCCGCCAGCTCGCCGGCGTGGAGGTCCTCGGCGTGGGCCCGCAGGATCTCGGGGGGGACGGTGGCCTCTGGGTGAACGCTGGTCATGTGAGCTCCTGGGCGATGGTGGCACGGATGCTGAGGGCGTGGGCCAGGGCCCGGACCTCGCCGCGGGCCCGCTCCTCGCGTGCGGGCAGGGCCTCGATCCACGCCTCGACGCCGGGGAGGACGGCGGTATCCAGCCGCCACGCCAGAAGGGGGACGATGCGGGGCAGGGCGGCGGGTGGCGCGGCCCGGGCCCGCTCGACGGCCAGGGCCGACAGTGCCGTGTCCCAGGGCCCGGGGGCGGCCAGGGCGTCGAAGAAGCGGGCGTCGGGAGGAACCGCCCTCCTCAGGCAGTCCGCCGCGTACCGGCGGGCGTGGGGCGGGCTCAGCACGTC
>DATLGZ010000212.1:0-3157 GCA_035540235.1 Acidimicrobiales bacterium
GGCAGGCCGGGGATGATGCCGGCCAGCAGGTGCTCGACCCGGGGGTGGGTGGCGCCGGTGGCGGCCACCGAGCAGCCGTCGCACGAACCGCCCACCATCCAGATCAGGTAGACCTTCTCCAGCGGGCCGAGACGGATCTTCGACGTGTCGGGCTCGACCGCCCGCGACCGGACGGCGATGGGCGCCATGGGGTCGAGCGGGTTCTGGCGCCAGTCGAGGTACTGGCCGCCAGCGGGCATGACGCTGGTGCTGCTGCTCGTTCCGGACACCACCGGCGTCGCCTCGGCGGCGCGCGCCTTGGTGGACCGTCCTCTGCCCGAACTTCCTGTCGCCATCGGGATAGACCCCCCCTTTTTGGGCCGTACTAGAGGTAGACTACACCTATCTGGTCGAGGCGTCAGGGGAGATTTCGGCCCTGGCGCCAGGCCATCGGTGCGAGAATGAAGCTAACCGTAACCAGGCGAGCACGTTGAGTGGGAATCTCGGGCTCGCCGACGAAGTGGGGGTTCCGGCCAAAGTGAGTCGAGATGGCACGGGTCGAGATGGCACGGTGAGTAGAGATGAGTGAAACGCTAGACGCTCCGCCCTGCGGCGCACTCAAGTCGATGTTCTGGCGGAGCGAGATCCTCCAGGTCATGTACTGGCTCCGGGGCGAGGGGTTCGGCGAGGAGGTCGACGCCTCGGTCATCGAGCGGTTCCTGGGCGTCGACGCCGCCACCGGCATCGAGTACCTCGACCAGCTGGTCGAGGAGGGGCTCATCGATCGCATCGGCGACCTCTACACCCTCTCCGAGCTCGGCCGGCGCGAGGGCGGCCTGGAGTTCGCCGAGTCCTTCGAGGACCTGACCAACTCGGCCCACGGCGAGTGCGGCCCCGACTGTCCCCACTGCTTCCCGCCCGAGGGCGTCGAGACCGACTGCACCGAGGGCTGCCCCGCGTTCGAGCTCTCCCAGGAGGTCAGCCGCGCATGAGGCTCAACAACGACGAAGCCCAGGGCGGCCTGCCCCGGAACTACCTGCGAGCCAGCTTGCTCCTGCTCATCGCGGAGACGCCGGCCCACGGCTACGACCTGCTCGAGCAGATCGGCAACCTCGGGCTGCGCAACGTCGACCCCGGCGGCCTCTACCGCGCCCTGCGGGTGATGGAGAAGGACGGCCTGGTCGAGTCGTGGTGGGAGCACTCCTCGGCCGGACCGGCCCGGCGCAGCTACCGCCTCACCGACGAGGGCGTCGATTGGCTGCACGCCTGGGCCGGCGCCCTTCGGGAGGGCCGGCGCTACCTCACCGCCTACCTCGACCGCTACGACAAGATCGTGGCCAACGCGCCCCTGGGCGACGCCCTGGCCTGATGGGCGGGGCGGCGCCGGGAACATCCGCCGAGCCGCGTACGCTGATCGTCGTATGAGCTCACTTCGCGTGGCCGTGGCCGGCAAGGGCGGCGCCGGCAAGACCACCTTCTCCGCCACCCTCGCCCGCATCCTCGCCCGCCAGGGGCGCGACGTCACCGTCATCGACGGCGACTCCAACCCCAACGTGGCCGTCGCCCTGGGCGTCGACCGGGTGCTGGCCGAGTCCCTCCAGCCCCTGCCCACCAGCCTGGTGTCGCGCCGCATGGGGGGGCCGGCGCTGAAGGACCCCATCGACGTGGTGCTGGCCGAGCACTCCATCCCCGCCCCCGACTCGGTGCGGGTGCTGATGATGTGCATGCCCAAGCACGCCGACGAGGGGTGCCTGTGCACGTCGCACGCCACCGTGGCCGGGCTGATGAACGACATGGCCGAGCGGGACGAGTCGGTCACCGTCTTGGACCTGGAGGCGTCCCCCGAGCACCTGAGCCGGGGCACCACCCGCAACGTCGACTACCTCTTCCTCGTGGTGGAGCCGTACTACCGGTCCTACGAGACGGCCAAGCGCATGGCCGCCCTGGCCGCCGAGCTGCCCATCGCCCGGGTGGCGGTGGTGGCCAACAAGCTGCGCAACGCCGCCGACCTGGAGGCGATCCGGGAGTACTGCGAGCTCAACAAGCTGCACCTCGACGGCGAGCTGCCGTGGTCGGAGGCGGCCATCAACGCCGACAAGGCGGGCGTCCCCCTTCTCGACTACGAGCCGTCCGACCCCATGGTGGCGGCCGTGGCCAAGGTCGCCGACCGCATCACCGCCCTGCGGGGCTGACCGGCGCCGGCGCGACCGGTGCAGTGTGCAAAAAAGCTCACATACGACGCATTTCTGCACACGGGACCGGCCGGCGTGGCCCGTCACATGAAGTTTCGGGTGTGCAGGGCCGACAGCTCGGCCGCGTCGGCGGCGTCGAAGCCCAGCTTCACGAGCCGCCGGCGGCGGCCGGCGGCCATCTCCTCCTGAAGGTCCGCCACCGCTGAGTAGCCCCGGGCGACGGCCTCGGGCGACCACGACCCGGCGGCCAGCACCACGAGGGAGTCGAACACGTCGGCGTTGAGGCCGGCGGTGTCGGCCAGGGCGTCGTGGCGGCGGCGGATGGCGGTGGCCAGGCGGGAGCGCAGGCCGGGGTCGGCGACCAGCACGTCGGAGAGGTGGGCCATGCCGAAGGCCACGTGCCGGCCCTCGTCGGCCAGGGCCAGGTGGGCGACCCGGCGGGTGACCGGGTCGGGGCCATGGGCCTCGATGAAGGCCAGGAGGGGCAGGAACGTGCCCTCCCCCAGCACCGACAGCAGGAAGTGGGCCACCGCGTAGTCGGGCTCCTCCAGCAGGGTGAGCAGCGAGGCCTGCCCGCCCGCCGTGGACAGGCCGGGCTCCAGCCCCCGCAGCCCCGCCCGCCGGGTGAACACCTCCACGTGGCGGGCCTCGTCGGCGACCTGCACGGCCAGGGCCTGCACCACCTCGCGGAAGTGAGGGTGGAGCTGGCCGAGGAAGCGGGCGGGCACGGCCAGGGCCGCGTTCTCATTCTCGACGAGGTAGGTCATGACCTGGACCACGGCCGCCTCCACCTCGTCGGCCAGAACGAAGGGGTCGTCCCACGGCACGGCGGTGGCCGGGTCCCACTGGTTGGCGGCGGCCTGGCGGTAGATGGCGGCGGCCGAGTCGCTCCACACCTGGTCGCGCCGGTCGAGGGGGAAGGGGAAGGCGGGCCCGCCCGCCTCCACCTTGGCCCCCCGGGCGGCCAGCCCCCATGTGGACGGGGC
>DATLGZ010000213.1:0-1899 GCA_035540235.1 Acidimicrobiales bacterium
GCCCTCCACCGCCACGCCCTCAACCGCCACCACGACGTCGTCCGTGCCCTCCGGTCCGGCCACGGTGGTCTCCAGGGGCGACCCGTCCCGCCGCACCGTCGCCCTCACCTTCGACGCCGGCGCCGACGCCGGCTTCACCGCCCAGATCCTCGACACGCTGGCGGCCGAGGGCGTGACCGCCACCTTCGGGCTCACCGGCGCCTGGGCCGAGGCCAACCCCGAGCTCACCGCCCGCATCGGGGCCGCCGGCCACCAGCTGGTCAACCACACGTGGGACCACCGGTCCTTCACCGGCGTGTCGGCCCGCCCCGCCATCACCTCCAGCGCCGAGCGGCGGGACCAGCTGGAGCGGACGGAGGCGGTGGTGAGCCGGCTGACCGGGCGCAGCACCAAGCCGTGGTTCCGGCCGCCCTACGGCGACTACGACGCCTCGGTGAACGCCGACGTGGGCGCCGCCGGCTACCGCTGGAACGTGCTCTGGACGGTCGACTCGCTGGGGTGGCAGGGGCTCTCCCCCTCGGCCATCACCACCCGCTGCCTCAACGGCGCCGCCCCGGGGGCGATCTACCTGTTCCACGTGGGGGCGGCGTCGGCCGACGCCGCCGCCCTCCCCGCCATCCTCGCCGGCCTCCGGGCCCAGGGTTACGCCTTCGGCACCGTGGCCGACGTGGTGGCCGCATAGGGCCGTCCCGCCCGATTTTCGGGGCGTCCCGACCACATGGCCCCTGACGGCGGGGCGTCGCGCCGGCCCGGATCAGGACCCTGCGGGTGGGCTGGTCGCCACCGCCGCCCACAGGGCCCGCACCTCGTCCGGCGCCAGCGGCCGGTAGCGGCCGGGAGGGAGGTCGCGGTCGGCGAGAGGGCCGATGCGCACCCGTACGAGCCGTCGCACGGGATGGCCGACGGCCTCGCACATCCTCCGCACCTGGCGGTTACGCCCTTCGTGGATGACCAGGCGCACGCCTCGCTCCTGCACCAAACTGGCCCGGGCGGGGGCGGTGCGGCCGTCGTCGAGGTCGACCCCGGTGCGCAGCCGCCGGAGGGCTCCCGCCGACGGCCTGCCCTCCACCTCGGCCAGGTACTCCTTCTCGATCCCGTAGGACGGGTGGGCTAGGCGGTGGGCCAGGTCGCCGTCGTTGGTCAGCAGCAGCAGGCCCTCGGTGTCGGCGTCGAGGCGGCCCACGGGGAAGACCCGGGGCTCAGGCGGCACGAGCCCCACCACCGTGGGGCGCCCCTGGGGGTCGGAGGCGGTGGCGACGACCCCCCGAGGCTTGTTGAGGAGGTAGTACACCAGCCCCGGTCGGACGGGGGCGGGCACGCCGTCCACCTCCACCCGGGCCGTCTCCGGGTCGACTCGGCGGCCCAGCACCGCCACCTCGCCGTCCACCGTCACCCGGCCCTCGGCGATCAGCTCCTCGCACGCCCGCCGGCTGCCGTAGCCGGCGGCGGCCAGGACCTTCTGGAGCCGCTCGCCCTCCGGGCTCACCCGTAGGGGGGTTCGTCCCCCACGCCCAGCCCCCGCTCCAGGGCCTCGACCACGCCGGCCTCGGGGACGAACCCGGCCAGGGGCGGGAGGTCGGCCACGCTGTCGAGGCCCAGCCGCTCGAGGAACAGGGGGGTGGTGCCGTAGAGGATGGCCAGGCCGGGGCCGGGGTCGCGCCCGATCTCCTCGACCAGCCCCCGCTGCTGGAGCGAGCGCATGACCGCGTCGGCGTTGACCCCCCGGACGGCCGAGACCTGGGCGCGGGAGACCGGCTGCTTGTAGGCCACGATGGCCAGCGTCTCGAGGGCGGCGGCCGACAGCTTGGCGGGCTGGCCGTCGAGCACGAACCGCTCCACGTAGGGGGCCAGCTCGGCGTGGCTCTGGAAGCGGTACCCCCCCGCCACCCGCACCAGCAC
>DATLGZ010000214.1:0-3983 GCA_035540235.1 Acidimicrobiales bacterium
ATCCGGCAGTTCCGCAGCCCCCTCATCTACATCCTCCTGGCCGCCACCGTGGTGACCGTCCTGCTGGAGGAGTACATCGACGCCGCCGTGATCGCCTTCGTGCTCCTGCTCAACGCCGTCATCGGGTTCACCCAGGAGCGCAAGGCGGAGGGGGCGGTGCGCGCCCTCATGCAGCTGGTGGTGCCGCACGCCCGGGTGGTGCGGGGAGGCCAGGAGTGGGAGATCGACAGCCCCGACCTCGTGCCGGGCGACATCGTGCTGCTGGAATCCGGCGCGCGGGTGCCGGCCGACCTCCGCCTCCTGGCGGTGAACGCCCTACAGCTCGACGAGTCCCTTCTCACCGGGGAGTCGCTGCCCGTCACCAAGCGGACCCCCCCCGTGGGCGAGCGAGCCCCTCTGGCCGACCGCACGAGCATGGCCTACACCGGCACGGTCGTGACCACGGGGCGGGGCCGGGGCATGGTCGTGGCCACCGGCGCGGCCACCGAGCTGGGCGCCATCGCCGGCCTGATGAGGGGCGAGGAGACGGTGGCCACGCCGTTGCAGCGGCGCATGGCGGCGTTCTCCAAGGTCGTCGGGATCGCCGTGGGCATAGCGGCAACGGTGGCGTTCGGCTCGGGCGTGGCGCTGGGAGGGCGGACGGAGGAGATGTTCCTCACCGCCGTGGCCCTGGCGGTGGCCGCCATCCCCGAGGGGCTCCCGGTGGTGTTCACCATCACCCTCGCCCTGGGAGTGCGCCGTATGGCGCGCCGCAACGCCATCGTCCGGCGGCTGCCGGCGGTGGAGACCCTGGGCAGCACCACGGTGATCGGATCCGACAAGACGGGCACGCTGACCGAGAACCGCATGACGGTGCAGCGGCTCTGGACGGGTGGGACCGAGCTGACCGTCGCGCCCGGCGGCCACGGCTTCCTCGATGGCGAGGCGGCGGCCGTCGACGAGCACCCCAGCCTCCACCTCACCCTGCTGGCGGGGGTGCTCGACAACGAGGCCGAGGCCTACCGCACCGCCGACGGCCTCCAGCTCACCGGCGACCCCACCGAGGCGGCGATGCTGGTGTCGGCCATGGCGGCGGGGATCGAGCCCGACGACGCCCGCCAGGCGTGGAGCCTGTTCGCCCAGATCCCCTTCGAGCCCGAGCGGCGCTACTCCGCCAGCCTGCGCGCCCGTCACGGCCGCCACACGCTGTTCGTAAAGGGCGCTCCCGAGCGGGTCGCGGAGATGTGCACGCAGATGGCCACGCCGTCGGGGCCGGCGCCGGTAGACGTCCCCGCCATCCACGCCGCCGCCCGCCAGCTGGCCCACCGGGGCCTGCGGGTCCTGGCCATGGCCTACCGGGAGCTGCCCGAGCCACTCGCCTCCCCGGGCGAGCTGGCCGAGCCCGATCACCTGACGTTCCTCGGGCTGCAAGGGATGCTGGACCCGCCCCGCGCCGGCGTGCGCGACGCGGTGGCCACCTGCCACCAGGCCGGGATGCGGGTGGTGATGGTCACCGGCGACCACGCCATCACCGCCCGGGCCATCGCCCGCGACCTGGGCATCACCGGCGCCGACGGCCAGGCCGTGACCGGCCCCGAGCTCGACGCCATGAGCGACGAGGAGCTGAGGAGGCGGGCCCAGGAGGTCGACGTCTACGCCCGCGTGTCGCCCGAGGGCAAGCTCCGCATCGTGCGGTCGCTGCAGGATGCCGGCGAGGTGGTGGCCGTGACCGGCGACGGGGTGAACGACGCGCCTGCGCTCAAGGCCGCCGCCATCGGCGTGGCCATGGGCCGCAGCGGCACCGACGTGGCGCGGGAGGCGGCCGACATGGTGCTGGCCGACGACAACTTCGTCAGCATCGCCGCCGCGGTGGAGGAGGGACGGGTCACCTTCGACAACGTCCGCAACGTGACCTTCTTCCTCGTCTCCACCGGCGCCGCCACCATCGCCGCCATCCTCTTCGGGGTGTGGGCGCAGTGGCCGCTGCTGATGCTCCCCGCCCAGTTGCTGTGGCTCAACCTCGTCACCAACGGCCTCCAGGACGTGGCTCTCGCCTTCGAGCCCGGGGAGAAGGGCGTCCTCCGGCGGCCGCCCCGGCCGGCCAGCGAAGGGGTGCTGTCGCGGCTGCTGTGGGAGCGCACCGCCATCGCCGGCCTGGTCATGGCGGCGGGGACGCTGGCCCTGTTCCGCTGGGAGCTCGACCGGGGCGGCTCGCTGGGCCGGGCCCAGACGGTGGCGCTCACCACCATGGTCGTGTTCATGGCCTTCCACGTGGGCAACGCCCGGTCGGAGACGACGTCGCTGTTCCGGATCAGCCCGCTGTCCAACCCGTTCCTGTTCGCCGCCACCGTGGTGGCGGTCGGGGTGCACGTCTCCTCCCTCTACCTGCCGCCCACGCAGTTCGTGCTGCGGGTGGAGCCCATCGACGTCGCCGCCTGGCTGCGCATCGTCCCCGTGGCCCTCACCATCGTGGTGGTGATCGAGGCCCACAAGTACCTCCGCCGGCGGTACCCGCCGGGCCTGGCCGGCCGGACCGCCGGCGCCGCCCGCGCCGCCGGCGCTGCCGGCGGCTGAGCTACTCCTCGGGGGCTGGCTCGGGGGGCACCACCAGGATGCTGCACGGCGCCACCCGGGCCACGGCGCCGGCGGTGGAGCCGAGCAGGATCCGGCGCAGCCCGCCCAGGCCGCGGGTGCCCACGACCAGGAGCTGGGCTCCCAGGGCGAAGGCGTGGTCGAGGATCACTCCCGCCACGTTGTCCTCCTCGGTCGTGGCGGCGCGGATCAGCTCAGGCGCCAGCGGGGCCAGCGAGGAGGCGGCCGCGTCCAGCCCCCGGCGCACCGCGTCGGCGTCCCCCCCAGCGCCGGTGACACCGATGACGGCCACGTGCGCCCCCTGGCTCAGCGGCAGCCGGCCGAAGACCTCGACGGCCCGCTGGGCCGCC
Source organism: Acidimicrobiales bacterium (assembly GCA_035540235.1). Taxonomy (GTDB): domain Bacteria; phylum Actinomycetota; class Acidimicrobiia; order Acidimicrobiales; family AC-14; genus JBFMCT01. The sequence continues at coordinate 2,922 of DATLGZ010000214.1, forward strand.
GCCGACCCGTCCGTGCAGACCAGGGCGCGCGTGACGGGGCTGGGGGCGGTGGCGATGACCAGCGGCGCGGGCGGGTTGCGCAGGAGGTGGTCGGCCGTGCTGCCGAGGAACAGCGTCTTGACCCCCCGCCCGCCCTTGGGTCCCACCACCACCAGGTCGGCGTGGCGGCAGGACTCCAGGGCGAGGCGGGGGTCCGCGCCCGACCGCAGGTGGGTGACTCGCCCGATCCCGCTCTCCGCGAACGGGGTGCGGGGGTCCGCCGGCTCCCAGGGCCGGAAGCGGATGGGAAGCTCGTCGCTCCAGACGTCGCCCGGGTCGGGGCCGGCGGTGACGACGTCGACACCCCAGCCCGGCCACCGCTGGTTGTTGATCCACAACCAGGCCCGGTCGGCGTGCGCCGACCGGTCGTCGCCGAAGACCAGGAGGGGCGTGCGCTCGGACGTCTGCCCGGACGTCTGCCCGGACGTCTGCACGGACGTCTGCCCGGTCGCCGCGGTCGTCGAGCCGGTGCTGGACACGTGCGCCTCCTCCGATCGTGTTGCCGACCAGGCTTCCCGGCGCACCTCGGGCCGCGCCATCGCGGCCGCCGGGGGGAGTGTAGCGACCGGCCGCGGCGGCCGGTCAGCTGATCGTCTCCGTCCTCACCGCCCGCCATGCGCCGTCGGACACCCGGTACACCGTGAGCACCTTGGTGCGGGTGTCGCCGAAGGCGTCGAACGTGACCCGGCCCGTCACGCCGGTGATGTCGGTGGCCTGCACGGCCGCCACCGTGTCGGCCCGCACCCGGGCCGTGACCCCGCCGGCCCCCCGCAGCGCCCGGGCCGCCGCCGCGATCAGCACCTGCGCCGCGTCGTAGGCGTAGGCGCCGAAGTCGGAGGGCGGCTCGGCGAAGCCGGCCCGGGCGTAGGCGGCGGTGAACGCCTGCGCCGCCGGCAGCGACGCCAGCGGGGCGCCCACCGTGCTGGCCAGGTCGCCTTCGCTGGCCGCCCCGGCGGAAGCGACGTACTTGTCGTCCTTGAGGCCGTCGCCCCCCATGACGGGAGCGGCCACCCCGCCCCCCGC
>DATLGZ010000215.1:0-3407 GCA_035540235.1 Acidimicrobiales bacterium
ACCGTCGCCCCGTTCACGGGCACCAGCGCCGATTCGCCCTCCAGCACCGAGATCCCCGCGCCGGAGAGCACCTCCGTCACCCGGTCGGCGGCGTCGGAGTGGTGGTCGTGGTTGCCGAGCACGGCGATGGTGGGCACGCCCACGTCGCCTAGCTCACCGGCCAGCACCGCCGCCTCCTCGGGATCGCCGTGGCGGGTGAGGTCGCCGGCCAGCAGGAGGAGGTCGGCCCGCTCCGACACCCGCTCGAAGTGGGGGCGCAGGGTGCCGCTCGAGTCCAACCCGGCGTGCACGTCTCCCACCGCCGCCACCCGGATCACGCCAGCTCCTCCCGTTGGTCGACCTCGGCGAGGGAGGCCACCGTGACCCCGTTGTGGAGCGTGCGGCCCTCCAGCAGCGGCTCCACCACCTCGGCTACCGCCTCCCGCCGCTCGGCGGTGGCCACGTCGCCGGTGAGCAGCACGGCGTCGCCGGTGACCGCCACCGATATGCCCAGCTCCGCCACCCGGGGGTCATGGGCGAGCGCCTCCCGCACCCGTTCGATCAGGTAGGGCGTCGGCTCCGTCACGAGAACACCGCATCGAAAAGCTGGCGGATGGGGCGGGCCGGCACCACCAGGTCGTTGGACTGGGCGTAGAGCATGAGGCTCAGCACCCGGCGGGCGCCATGGCGGCGGGCCCGGCGCACCACGTAGTCCCAGTCGAGGTCGCAGCGGGAGACTATGGCCAGGGCATCGTGCCAGTGCCGCGGCATGTGCTCGTCGTGCACGAGGGCCTTGACCACCAGCAGGTCCTCCGGAGCCATGACACACACCGGCAGGCCGAGGAACTCGACCCGTTCGGCCCGCTCCAGCATCTCGTCGTCGAGCAGGATGCCGCCCAGCGACTTGAAGATGACGTCCACCAGCACGTCGTGCTTGAAGGCCTTGTAGAGCCAGTCCGGGAAGGTCTGCTCGGTGCGGAAGCCGGCCGCGCCCAGGGCCCGCAGCAGCCGGCCGGCGTCCTCGGGCCGCACGAACACGTCGATGTCGTGGGTCCACCGGGGGCGGCCGTGAGTGGCGGCGCCGATGCCACCCATGAACACGTAGGGGACCTTCTCGCCCTCCAGCACCTGGACGGTGTCGGCCAGCACCAGTTCGAACAGCTCGTCGGTGGCCGGGCTGTCGGCCGAAGTGGCCTCCCGGAAGTTGCTGCCCGGGGCCATGACCGGCTGGTCGGGCACGGCGGTCATGGCAGTCACGTCGGTCACGGCTGGGTTCTACCCGGGCCCGGATGGGTCCCAACGTACCGCCAGGTGGTAGGAAGGGACCCGTGACCGACGCCTCCGACGCCGACCGACAGGAGCAGCAGCTACCCGCCACCGCCGACGACGAGATCGACGACGTGGTGGCGGCGGTGGCCGAGCCGCCCCTGGAGCCCGAGGCCCCGGTGGCCGACGCCATCGAGCAGCGGTTGCCCGTACCGGGCGCCGACGACGAGTACGAGGCGCCCTGACGTCACCGCTCGGCCGGCGTCCCGGCGGCGAGCCCCCACCAGGGGCCGCTACTCGGAGTTGGCCCGGGCCACCTTCTTGCTGGCCCGCTTGGTGGGAGCCCTCTTGGCGCCGTCCGCCGCCCCGTCGGCCAGCTCGGGGCGTACCGCCTCGGCGTGGTCGTGCACGTGGGCCTCGCCCTCGTGCTCACGCTCGAAGTCCTCGTGCGGGTAGTGGCTGTGGCTGATGGCGGGATGGTCGTGCTCGTGCTCGTGGTAGGAGCTGAGGTGCTCGAAGCCGCCGGTCATCTCGCGGTGGTTGTGCGTCACGTGGTAATGCCCGTGACGGTGGACCGTCGCCTCGTGCGAGTGCTCCTGCCAGTTCTGCGACGCCTCGGCCATCCCGCCCTCCTTCGTGCTCCGGGCCGGCGAGCGGGCGCCCGCCGGCGGTCGACGTTCGAGGGATTTCTACCCCGCTCGCGATGGCGGCGAATCGGGCTCGAACCGGTAGCCCGCGCCCCGGACGGTGCGGATCCACCGCGGGGCGTCGGGATCGGCCTCAATCCGGCGCCGGACCCGCCGCACGTGCTCGGTCACCGTGCCCGGGTCCTGCCAGTCCCCCGACGAGCTCCAGACCTGGTCGAGCAGCTGGTCGCGTGAGAACACCTGCCGGGGCGACCCGGCCAGGAAGGCGAGCAGGTCGAACTCCCGGGCCGGCATCTCCACGAGGCGGCCGCCGACGTAGACCTCCCGGCTGGCGAGGTCGAGCTCCAGGCCGTCGAACACCAGGCGGCTCCCCCGCGACCGTCCCGCCGAGCGGCGCAGGACGGTGGCGATGCGGGCCGACAGCTCGGCCGGCGAAAAGGGCTTGACCACGTAGTCGTCCGCCCCGAGCCGCAGGCCCACCACCCGGTCGGCCTCCTGGTCGCGGGCGGTGAGGAGGATCACGGGTAGGTCGCCGCGGCGGCGGAGCGTGGCCAGCAGGTCGAGCCCGTCCTGGCCCGGCAGCATGATGTCGAGCAGGAGCAGGTCGGGCGGGCGGGCCTGCATGAGGTCGAGGGCGGTGCGGGCGTCGGGCGCTTCGTCCACCACGTAGCCCTCCAACTCCAAAAGGCGGGCAAGCAACGTCCTGACCGCCTCGTCGTCGTCGACCACCAGCACCCGCCGGCTGCCACCGCTCTCCTGGCTCATCGGGATCAGGGTACGGCCGCACAGTTGGTCATTTGTTGAGGTGGCGTAGGGGCGGGGGCGATCTGGCCTCCGCACACTGCTGGGCAAGGAGACCAGACCGGGGTGCGGTGTTCCACCACTCCCACGCTCCTCGCCGCATCCCGGTCCGGCCCGTTCACATCCGCCGAGGGACTGTAGGGGGCCCCAGATGGCGACAAACTCCAAGGGCGGCCGCGCCGGCGCCATGCTCATCGCCGCCGGCCTCGTCACCGCGCTGGCCGGCCTGGCCGTGGCCCCGGCCGCCGCCAGCGGCGAATCCGTGATCCTCACGCTCACCTCCCCCACCGACGGGACGAGCACCACCTTCACGTGGTCGTACGTGTTCAACCAGAACGGGGGCCACGAGCTCTCCAACATCGCCATCCGCTTCTGCTCCCAGGCGATCCTCGACAGCGTGGTGTCCGCCGCGCCCAACGCCACGATCCACAAGGACAGCGAGGTTCCGGGCGGCCACGCCGGGTTCGGACCGGGGATCAAGTTCGACGTGACCAACCCGGCGGGCAACCTCATGGTGACCTTCGACACCGCCTACGCCCCGGGGGACGGCGGGGTGTTCGCCCAGTCGCACTCGGGCGACGGCCTCACCCCCGACCAGACCACGTCGGGGGCGGGGCCGCTGTGCGACCCGGTGACAACCACGAGCGTGCCCGTGCCCACCACCACACCAGAGGTCACGACGACCGTGCCGCCGACCACGACGACGACCGTGCC
>DATLGZ010000216.1:0-3172 GCA_035540235.1 Acidimicrobiales bacterium
GCCCCCGCCCGCATCCGTCCCGTGGACGAGCTGCGCTCCGCCTACTACGTGACCATCGACGTGGTCGACCGCCCGGGCGTGCTCGAGCGGGTGGCGGGTGTGACCGCCCGCCACGGCGTGTCGATCTGGAAGATGGAGCAGCTGGGGCTGGGCGACGAGGCCCGCCTCGTGCTCGTCACCCACACCGCCGCCGAGCGGGCCATGCAGGCCACCCTGGCCGACCTGCGCCAGCTCGACGTGGTCGACCGGGTCGGCACCCTGCTGCGGGTCATCGGGGAGGACTGAGCCCAGTGCCCACCCAGGGCTGGCGAGGCGTCATCCAGGAGTACCGGCGGTTCCTCCCTGTCACCGGCGCCACCCCGGTCATCACCCTCCAGGAGGGCGACACCCCCCTGCTGCCCGCGCCCCGCCTGTCGGAGCGGGTGGGGGCGACCGTCTACCTCAAGTTCGAGGGCGCCAACCCCACCGGCTCGTTCAAGGACCGGGGGATGACGGTGGCCATCTCCAAGGCCCTCGAGGACGGGGCCAAGGCGGTGGTGTGCGCGTCCACCGGCAACACGTCGGCGTCGGCGGCCGCCTACGCCACCCGGGCCGGGCTCACGTGCGCGGTGCTCATCCCCGAGGGCTACATCGCTCTGGGCAAGCTGGCCCAGGCTCTCATCCACGGGGCCCGGGTGCTGCAGATACGCGGCAACTTCGACGACGCCTTCTCGCTGGTGCGCCAGCTGGCGGAGAAGGAGCCGGTGACGGTGGTCAACTCGGTCAACCCCTACCGCATCGAGGGCCAGAAGTCGGCCGCATTCGAGATCGTCGACGTGCTGGGCGACGGTCCCGACATGCACTGCGTGCCGGTGGGCAACGCCGGCAACATCACCGCCTACTGGAAGGGCTTCTGCCAGTACCGGGAGGCGGGCCTGGCCCGGCGGCTGCCCAAGATGCACGGCTTCCAGGCGGCGGGAGCGGCCCCCATCGTGGTCGGCCACCCCGTCGAGAAGCCGGAGACGGTCGCCACCGCCATCCGCATCGGCGACCCCGCCTCGTGGCACGGGGCCGTCCACGCCGCCGACGAGTCGGGGGGCGGCATCCACGCCGTCACCGACGCCGAGATCCTCGACGCCTACCGGTTCCTGGCGGCCACCGAGGCGGTGTTCTGCGAGCCGGCGTCGGCCGCGTCGGTCGCCGGCCTGGTCAAGGTGGGCCCGCCCTTCCCCGGCGCCACCGTGGTCTGCACCCTCACCGGCCACGGCCTCAAGGACCCCGACCGGGCCATCGCCGAGATCGCCGTCCCCTCCCCGGTGGACGCCGACCTGGGCGCCGTCCGGGCCGAGCTCGGGCTCTAGGCCGGGCCGCCGGGCCGCCACCCTCCACCCTCCACCCCCACCAACCGGTCACCGTTGAGGGCGTCCGGACCACGGAAACGGTGACCAGTTCGCGGGGGTGAGGCCCACCCCACCAACCGGTCACCCCTCCGGAGGCCAGGGCCACGGAAACGGTGACCAGTACGCGGGGGTGGGGGGTCCGTCCGGCTACGCGAACAGGTCGGCGACCGGCAGGCGGAAGCCGGGAAGGACGTCGGCCCCGTCCAGCTCGCCGTCGTCGTGCACGAGGTGGACGACGCCGCCCGGCTCGTACACCGCCACCATCCGCCGCTCGGGGTGGACCACCCACGTGAGGCGAACGCCCGCCTCCACCCACCGCAGGGCCCTCTCGGTCACCTCGCCGGGCCGGTCGGACGGCGACACCACCTCTACGACCAGATCGGGCACGCCCTCCGCGAAGCGGGCCCGGTCGGCGCCGGTCGGGATGCGGTCACGGCGGACGAAGGCCACGTCGGGGGCCAGCACCGTGTCGGGGTCGCGGCCGAGGACGAAGCCCACGTCCCCGACGACCACCTGGCCCAGCCCGTTCTGCCTGACGAAGGGGACGAGGACCGCCCCGATGTTCACCTCCACGTAGCCGTGCTCGAACCCGGCGGGGGGCATGGTCGTCAGCACCCCCTCGACCAGCTCGTGGCGGTTCCCGTCGTCGGGGAGGTGGTAGAGATCCTCCGCCGTCATGGCAGCCGACGCCGCGGCGTCGGCTGCCATGGCAGCCTCCCTAGGCGGGGTCGATGCGGAACAGCCCGCCCTCGCTGGAGAGCGCGTACAGCTCGCCGGCGCCGTCCTGGCCGAACGAGATGAGGGGGCGGACGGAGGCCCCCAGGCCCCGCTGGTCGATCACCCGGCCGCCGCTCTGGCGCAGGGCCTGGACCTCGCCCGCGCAGCGGTCGGCGTAGACGTAGGCGCCCACCAGGCCGGGGATGCGGCTGCCCCGGTAGACGTAGCCCCCGGTCACGGCGCAGTTCCCCGCCGCCTTGGCGTAGTCGATGATGGGGGGCACGGCGTTGGCCGGCGCGGGCCCCGAGTAGGTGCGGGTGCCCTCCAGGCGGGCCCACCCGTAGTTCTGTCCGCCCCGGACGCCGACGGGGGCGTAGTTGACCTCCTCGCGGGCGTTCTGGCCGACGTCGCCGATCCACAGGTCGCCGGTGAGGCGGTCGAAGGAGAACCGCCACGGGTTGCGCAGGCCGTAGGCCCAGATCTCGGGACGGGCGCCGGCCTGGCCCACGAACGGGTTGTCGGCGGGCACGGTGTAGGGCGAGCCGATGTCGGGCCGGGGGTCGATGCGCAGCATCTTGCCCAGCAGCGTCCCCAGGTTCTGGGCGTTGTCGAACGGGTCGCCCCCGCCTCCACCGTCGCCCAGGCCGATGTAGAGGCGGTCGTCGGGGCCGAAGGCCAGGTGCCCACCCTTGTTGTTGGCGAAGGCCTGCTCGACGAACAGCACCTCCCGGCGGGAGGCGGGGTCGGCCGCCCCGCCCGCCATCGTGAACTCGACGATGTGGGTGTCGTTGCTGGCGTCGGTGTGGTTGACGTAGAGCCGGCTCCCGTCGCGCGAGAACGTGAGGCCCAGCAGGCCGGAGTCGCCGCTGCCGCCCACGTCGCCGGTGATGTCGAGAACGGGTGTGGCGTCCACCGTCCCGCCCCGCAAGGCCCGCACCCGCCCCCGGCGCTCGGCCACGTAGATGGCGGCGTCGTTGGGCCGCACCGCCATGCCCACGGGGTCGTTGAACGAGGCGAGCCGGGTGAGGCGGATGTCGACTCCGGCCAGGCCCGACTCGGGCGGTGGGGGAGTGGGC
>DATLGZ010000217.1:0-10962 GCA_035540235.1 Acidimicrobiales bacterium
ACCTGCTGACCGGCGACCCCAGCGCGCTGGAGGCGGAGATCCGCTGACGGCCGCGCCGCCGCGGCCGGCGGTGGCCGCCGCTCACCACTCGCTGACGGCGGCCAGGGCGGGCACCTGGAACTGGCGGGGCAGGCGGGTGTAACCCAGCGGCTCGGCCAGTCGCTGGCCCTCGCTGACGGCCCACGCCGCGAAGTGGCGCAGGGCGGCGGCCTTGGCCGGGTCCATGCCGTTGCGGCGGAACAGCAGGTAACTGAAGGTGGCGAGGGAGTAGGCCCCGGGGGCGTCGGGGGTGAAGAGCAGGTCGGCGGTGGTGGACGCCGACCGCAGGTTGGCGGCGGCCAGGCCGGCGCTGACCGCCTCGGGCGTGGGGGCGAGGAAGTTGCCGGCCCGGTTGCCCAGCCTGGCGACGTCGACGTCGCCCAGGCGGGCGTGGGCCAGTTGGACGTAGCCGATGGCGCCGGGCGTGCGGCGGACGGCCGCCACCACCGCCTCCGACCCCCGCACGCCGGTGCCCCGCGGGAAGGCCACGCTGTCGCCACGGCCCAGACCCCAGCCGGCGGCGGCGTCCAGGTAGGACGTGAACACGGCGGTGGTGCCCGAACGATCGGCCCGGAAGACGACCGACACGGCCAGGGCGGGGAGGCGGGCGCCGGGGTTGTCGGCCCGCACCGCCGGGTCGTCCCACCGCACGATGCGGCCCGAGAACAGCCCGGCGAGCGTGTCGGGAGAGAGGCGCAGGTCGGCCACGTCGGGGACGTTGTAGGCGGCGGCGATGGCCCCCGCCGCCCACGGGACCTGCACGTACTCCTCCGAGCCCCCCAGGGTCACCGCCTCCACGTCGGTGAGGGGGATCTCGGAGGTGAAGAAGTCGCCCGCCGCCCCCGACGTGAACCGCTGGACGGCGGCCCTGGACCCCACCGGGTCGTAGCCCACGGTCACGCCCGGCACGCGGGCGCGGTACTGGCTGATCCACTCCCTGAGCAGGGGTTCGACGAACGTCGATCCCGACCCCTCGAGGACGGCCACGTCGGCCGCGCCGGCCGGCGCCACGGCCCGGGTGCGGGACGCGACCCGGCCCTCCCCCGAAGTCGTGCCGCACCCCGCCGCCAGCACCGCCACCGCCACCAGGGCGGGGAGATACGCCCGGCGGCCGACCAGCAGCCCCCGCCACCTGGTCCTAGTCGTCGAGCTCCTCGTCGGGAACGCCGAGGTCCCAGTCGAGGAGGAGGCCCTCCCGCTCGGCGTCGCGCACCACCCGCTCCCGGTTGCGCCGGAACTGGGGGTCGTGCGGGGGCAGGAGCAGGAGTCGTGCCAGGGCCCGCTGGCGGAACTCTTCGATGAGGTTCCGGTCACCGAAGGACGACACCACGTCCCAGTGGGGCGCGACCGGGCCCAGGTACACGATGCGCACGTGCCCACGGGGCGGCTGCTGCTCCAACTCCTCCGGCGACTGAGCCATGAACCCCCGAGGCTACCCCCTCGCCGTCCCCCGGACGCCACATGCCCGCCGAGGCACTCGGCGTGACGGCGCCCCGCCCGGGGCGGGCCCGCGAAGAGGCCCGCCAAAAAACACGGCCGGGCGTGGGGCAGGGGCCCCCACGCTCCGGAGGAGGGCGGGGCCGGCTCCGTGCAACGGCCGTGACGGGGCCCCGCCCGGGGCGGGCCCGCGAAGAGGCCCGCCAAAAACACAGGAACCTGGAGGGGCTCTCAGCCGTTGGTAGTTGGGGGGGCCAGCGAGGAGGTCCGGAATTGGGCACGGAGTGGATGGCGGAGGGCAACTGCCGCGACGAGGCGCCCTCGTTGTTCTTTCCCAGCGATGGCGTCGGGGTCGAGGTGGCGCGCCGCGTCTGCGCGAGCTGCCCGGTGAAGCTGCCCTGCCTCGAATACGCCCTGGCCAACGGCATCGACCACGGCGTCTGGGGCGGCGCCTCTGAGCGCGAGCGCCGGCGCATCGCCCGCCGCCGCCGCATGGAGCGGGCCGCCGCCCTGGGTTCCTAGGCGGCTGGTGTCTTCGCGTTCGGCGCTTTGCGCCGAACGGCCGACCTGGCCCTGACCAGCACCTTTGCAGCACTGGATCGCCTCCAACAGGGCGGTCGGCCTTCTCCGGTCGTGGCCCCCCTCAGGCGGCCAGCGGCTGCACGAGGGCCCGGCACACCTGCCGGAGCCGCCGGAGCAGGGAGGGCGAGGCGCCTGCGGGGGGCAGCGACCGCACCGCCGCCAGCACCTGCTCGAGGGGAGCGTCGCTCACCGCGGTGAGGACCGTGCCCTCGTCCTCCCACAGCACCACGTGGCCGCCGGGCCAGGCCCAGTGCCAGCCCCGCTCGTCGCCCACCTCCACCCGGGCGTCGCGGGGCAGGCCCCGGCGGTCGAGCGAGCCCTGCTGCTCGAAGATCGACAGGTCGTAGAGACCGTCGCTGTAGACCGCCTGCACCACCCCGGCCCGCTGGAACAGCCCCACCCGCTGGTACCCGTCGGCCAGAGCCACGGGGGCCGACACCCCCGCCGGCAGCCTCGACGCCGACAGCACCTGCGGGGCGGCGTCCTTGAACTCGGCCGGACCCGGCGGGGTCGTGACCGGCGCGCCGATCGTGAGCGACTCGAAGGCCACCGTCCGCGACGGGCTCTGGCCCCCCTCGAACTGGTCCCGGCGCAGGAGCAGGTCGGTCTCCTGGTCGAGGTAGAGCCGCTCCACGACGCGCCCCGCCCGCGTCCGGACCTCCACCCCCCGGCTGGCCCGGTTGGCCACCAGCGGCCCGGCGAACTCGACCAGCTGGTACTTCCGGGTGGCGGCAGGCCGGTCGGCCCCCGCCCGGCCCGACGGCCACAGCAGGTTCCAGTCATCGGCGTGCTCGACGAGGCGCTGGTCGGCGAAGGCCATGACCGCGGTGCCGCCCTTCACCACCACCGACCCGTTGGCGCCGTGGACGACGAGGCTCTCGCTGCGCTCCTGCCCTCGCTCCGACCAGAGCACCTGCAGCACCCCCACGAACGACAGCTGCTCGGCCGCCCGCCCCGCGGCCTGCAGCGGATCGGCAGCGGGTTCCTGGCCCACCACCGCCGCGGGAGCGGCGGTGGCCGCCACGGCGGCGAGCGCCACACCCGTCCTGACCAGGCGGTTCACCGCCGGAACGTGACCGGTACGCCGATGGGGGCGAGGCGGCTGAGAGGGTCGCTGCCCAAAGACGCCCCCGTGGCGTGAGCCTCGACCAGAGCGTTGACCGGCGGGGTGACCGGTGTGTCGTGAGGCGGCGCCAGGCCCAGCAGAACGACGGCGGCGGCGGCGGAGCCGACGGCGGCGGCCGCCACCCGCCGGTTGGTCCACGCCCAGCGGGAGGCGGCCGGCGCCTGGCGCCGGTCGCCCCGGAGGATCCGCTCGTAGAACCCGAACGGCGGCTCCAGGGCGGGCAGCGCCCGCACGAGGGCGCGGGCCGTGGTGATGTCGTCCAGCTCGGCCGCACACGACGGGCAGCGGGCGACGTGGGCCTGGGCGGCGGCCGACTGGGCCGGACTCAGCTCCCCGTCCACCAGCGCAGACAGCAGGTCGCCCAGGTGGTCGCCGATCATGCCAGCGCCTTCTTCAGCAGGGCGCGCCCGCGGTGCAGGCGGCTGCGGACGGTGCCGACCGGCACGTCGAGGGCTTCGCTGATCTCCTGGTAGGACAGGCCGACCACGTCCGAGAGCACCACCGCGCTGCGGTACTCGGGCGGCAGCCGGCGCAAGGCGGCCTGCACGTCATCGGGGAGGACCTGTGCCTCGAGGTCGGCGTCGGCGGCTCGGGCCGGCGGGGTGACCCGGTCGGGCTCCTCCGGCAGCAGCTCGAGCGGCCGGCGACGGCGTCGCCGCACATCGTCGAGGAATGCGTTGGTTGCGATCCGGCTCAACCACCCCTCCATGGAGCCCGGCCTGTAGCCGCCGAGCCCCTTGCGGACCCGCAGCAGCGTTTCCTGCACCAGATCCTGCGCATCGTCACTGTTCCCGGTGAGTCGGTATGCCACTGAGTAGAGGAACCGCCCGTAGGTGCGGGCGATCTCCTCCCATGTGGGCGTGACCTCATCCGCCATGGGAACGACGGCCGGAGCCGTCAGGTTCCCGACGTGGTCAAGCCGACGGTGGGGCGTCCTTGCGGGCGTTGGCGTCCCGCTCGCGGGCGAGCATCGCCTCGAGCTCGGCTCGGGTCATGGTGACGTTCTCCTCGGCCGGCGGCGGCGCCGGTGAGGGGGCGGGCTCGCGGGCCTCGTCGACGCCCTTCTTGAACTCCTTCGACGCCTCCCCGATGGACCGGGCCAGCTTGGGCAGCTTGGCCGAGCCGAACAGGAGCAGGACCACGAGGAGGATGATGATCAGTTCGGGTGCTCCGATGCTTCCCATGGTGCCACAATGCTAGTTCGGAGAAGGGCTGGGTTCGGAGAAGGGCTAACCGGCTCCCAGGCCGACGGCATGGGCGATGGCGTCCAGGTCGTCGGGGTGGACGACCGTGAACGGCAGCGGTCCCGCCCCCACGATCAGTTCGTCGACGCCCGCGTCGGCCCACGCCGCCACCTGCTCCCGAACCTGCTCGACGGTGCCGACCAGCCGCCCCCGCCGCCACTCCTCAAGGGGCACCCCGTCCAGCACTCCGGGGGGGGCGGCGCCCCGGAGCCGCTCGAAGCGGTGGCGCACGTCCGCCTCCGACTCCCCGACCAGGGTCAGCAGGCCGAGGGAGAGCAAGATGCTCGCCGGGTCGCGGCCCACCCGCTCGCAGGCGGCCCGCAGCGTCCTCACCCGCTGGTCGTACGCCTCCCGGGTCCAGGCCCACACCGTGTTCCAGCCGTCGGCGCAGCGGGCCGCCACCTCCAGCAGCCGGTCGCCCCGGCCGCCCACCACGATGGGCGGCGCCGGCTGCTGCACGGGCCGGGGCAGGCACATGGCGGCGTCGACCGTCCAGTAGCGGCCGGCGTGAGAGAACGGGCCACCTCCCCACATGCCCCGCAGGACGGTGATGGCCTCCTCCAGCTGGTCGAGGCGTGCCCCCGGTGAGAGGAAGGGCACGCCCGCGGCCGCGAACTCGGGCTCGTACCACCCCGCCCCCATGCCCACGGTGAGCCGGCCGCCCGACACCACGTCCAGCGTGGCCAGCGCCTTGGCCAGCACGGACGGCGGCCGCAGCGGGGCACACAGCACGAGGGTGCCGAGGCGGGCCCGGGTGGTGGTGCGGGCCAGGGTGGCCAGCGACGCCAGCGGGTCGAGCACCGAGGTGGGCTCCGCCGGCCCCCCGTAGCGGGCCACGTCCCAGAAGAGGTGGTCGGCCAGCCACAGCGAGTCGAACCCGGCCGCCTCCGCCCGGCAGGCCCAGCCGGCGACGGTGGCCCACCGCAGCGGCCGTTCCCCAGGGACGGAGATGTCGAACTGGGGGAGGGCCAACCCCACGCGCATCTCGACACCCTCGCGCGAGGGTGGAGGCCGTGCTGGAGTGCGTGGTCAACGTCAGCGAGGGCCGGGACCCGGCCGTGCTCGACGCCTTGGCCGACGCCGCCGGCGGCGCCCTCCTCGATGTGCACGCCGACGCCCACCACCACCGCAGCGTGTTCACCCTGGCCGGCGCCGACGCCGTGCTGGAGCCGGCCGTGCGGCGGCTGGCAGCCGAAGCGGTCGGGCGCCTCGACCTCCGCCGCCACCAGGGCGCCCACCCCCGCATCGGCGTGGTTGACGTGGTGCCGTTCGTCCCCCTGGAGGGGTCGACCATCGAGGCCGCCGTCGAGGCCCGGGACAGGTTCGCGGCCTGGGCGGCGGCCGACCTGGGGGTGCCGTGCTTCCTCTACGGGCCCGAGGTGGCGCTCCCCGAGGTCCGCGGCAGCGCCTTCCGCTCCCGGCCCCCCGACACGGGACCGGCCGAGCCCCACCCCACGGCGGGGGCCATGGCCGTCGGCGCCCGCCACGTCCTCGTCGCCTACAACCTGTGGCTCGCTCCGGGCGTGCCCGTCGCCGAGGCCCGCCGCATTGCGGCCGGGCTCCGCCAACCGGCGGTGCGGGCCCTCGGGCTCGACCTGGGAGGCAGGGCCCAGGTGTCGTGCAACCTCCTCGACGCGGCGACGGTGGGACCGGCCGCGATCTACGACGCGGTGGCGTGCGAGGCGGCCGTCGAGCGGGCCGAGCTGGTGGGGCTGGCGCCGGCCGCCGTGGTGGACGCCGTCCCCGCGCCGCGGTGGGCCGAGTTGGATCTCGAGCCGGGCCGCACCATCGAGGCCCGGCTCGAGATCAAGCCGTGGCGACCGACCCCGGGCGGCGCCCGATCGAGCGCTGGCGGCGGAGGCGGCGGCGCTCCCGCTCGCTGAGCCCGCCCCAGATACCGAACTTCTCGCCGTTGACCAGGGCGTACTCGAGGCAGTTCTCCCGCACCACGCATGCCCGGCACACGGCCTTGGCCTCGCGCGTCGACGCCCCCCGCTCCGGGAAGAACAGGTCGGGATCGACGCCCAGGCAGTTGGCCTGGACCTGCCAGCTGCGGTCCCCGATGTCGAACCTGTGGCCCCGACGCCCGCTCGTCGCTAGTTCCATCGGTGAGCTCCTTCCCGTGTTCGCTCGCACGCCGACTGGCACCGATGTAATTACAACGCTGTGATCATTGCTTGTGGTATGGGGTGCGCGCAACTCGCGGCGCGGGAAAAATCAAGGATGTGCGCATCGAAGCCGTGATCGGCGACATCACGAAGGAGTCGGTGGACGCCATCGTCAACGCCGCCAACCGGTCGCTCCTGGGCGGCGGCGGCGTCGACGGCGCCATCCACCGGGCCGCCGGCCCCCGGCTGCTGGAGGCGTGCCGGCAGCTGGGGGGCTGCGACACGGGCGACGCCAAGGCCACTCCCGGGTTCGACCTGGCCGCCCGCTGGGTGATCCACACCGTGGGGCCCGTCTACCGCGACGGTGCGTCGGGGGAGGGCGAGCTGCTGGCCGCCTGCTACCGGCGGTCCCTCGAGGTGGCCGACGAGGTGGGCGCCCGCTCGCTCGCCTTCCCCGCCATCTCGACCGGCGTCTACGGCTACCCCAAGCGGGCCGCGGCCGAGATCGCGGTCGAGACTCTTCTGGCCACGCCCACCGGCGTCGAGCTGGCCCGCCTCGTGGCCTTCGACGCCGCCACCCTGGCGCTGTACGAGTCGCTGCTGTGAGGGCGCCGTGGCCCAGGTGAACCCCGACCTCCGGGGGCGTGAGCCGCCGGCCTACGCCGGCCGGCGGCGGGAGGCCCGCTTGTGCTCGAGGAAGTCGACCAGCACGTAGCTGCCCAGGGTGTCGGGCGTGGTGAGGAACAGGCGCCCCTTGTTGATGGCGGCCATGCGCTCCACGAACGCCTGCAGGGCGGGCGTGGCGTCGAGGAGGAAGGTGTTGATGCGGATCCCCTCGGCCGTGCACCGCAGCACCTCGGCCAGGGTGGCGTCGAGCGTCTCCCGCACCGGCGGGTAGTGGAAGAACACCTGGCCGCCGGCCAGGAGGTGGGCGGTGGGCTCCCCGTCGGTCACCATCAGCACCTGCCGGGTGCCGGCCTGCCGGGCCAGGAGCTGGCGGGCCAGCATGAGGGCGTGCTGCATGTTGGTGCCGTAGACGTAGTCCCACGAGACCTCGAGGAGCTGGGCCGGCTCCAGCGCCCGGGCCACCTCGCTGAACCCCACGATCCCCAGGTAGTCCTGGGGGAAGCGGGCCGAGATCAGGGCGTGCAGCGCCATGGCCACCTTCTTGGCGGCCAGGAAGTTGTCCCGCATGGGCATCGACAACGACAGGTCGAGCAGGAGCACGGTGCTGGTGCGGGTGAGCGCCTCGGTGCGGGCCACCTCGAAGTCGGACGGGTCGAGGCGCACGGGGACGCCCCGCCCCGACCGGCTCACGGCGTTGCGGATCGTGCGCTCGATGTCGAGGTTGAACGGGTCGCCGTACTCGTAGGGCTTCGACTCGTAGGACCGCTCGTGACCGGCCACGGCCTGGACGCCGTGCAGGCCGGCCCCCGCCCGGTCGACGGGGTGGCCCCCCAGCCGGTCCTTGTCGAGCCGGCCGAACAGGTCGGCCAGCGCCCGCTGGCCGATCCGTCGCAGACCCCTGGGCGTCAGCTGGTAGCGGCCCTCCCGCCGGGCGATCAGCCCCGCCTCCTCCAGCAGCCGGGCCAGCTCGGCCAGCCGGGCCAGGTCGCGGGCCGAGTCCTCCCCCAGCAGGGACCGGGCCGCGTCCAGGTCGGCCTCGGCCAGCTGGGCGGGCGACGTGGCCGACGCCAGGAGCTGCTCGAGCTGGTCGAGCCGGCCCAGCTCGTCCATGAGCCGGGCCCCTTCCACCAGGCCCAGGGGGTCCGTGCCCTCCATGGGGTAGCCGCGGTCCCACCCCATCTGCGGGAACGCGTCGGCCAGGTTGCGGCCCAGCTGGTCGAGCTGCCAGCGCAGGTCCATGTCGTCGAGGAGGGCGTCGGACAGGGCCTGGAGCTGGGCCCGCTGCTCAGGGGTCATGGAGTTGAGCAAGGCCCGCATGGCCGCCATCTGGCGGGCCATCTGCTCCAGCAGCTCCTCCAGGGTGCGCGGGTGGCCCGGGAAGAGGTCGCCGTAGTCGGCCATGAACCGGTCGAAGGCGGCCTGGGTGTCCTCTCCCCGCCCCCGCTGGTCGAGCAGGCCGTTGAGGGCGGCCAGCATGTCCTTGAACCGCTGGAGGTCCTCGGCCGACATGCCCTGCATGGCTTCGGCCATCTGGTTGAACCGGCTGGCCAGGATCTGCGAGCGCAGCGAATCCACGAGCTGCTCGAACCGCCGGCCCGCCTCGGGCGACGCGAAGTCGTAGCGCTGGAGGGCGGAGATCTGCCCGGCCACGTCGGGGGGCAGGAGGTCGAGCTGGAGCTGGCGCTCGGGGTCCCCGCCCGCCGCCGCCCGCTCCTGGCCCACGATCTCCCGCAGCTCCCGGGCGACGTCCTGCAGCGGCCCGCCCACGTCGTAGCGGTCGAGGACCTCCTGGCGGCGCTGCCTCAGCCGCTCCAGCAGCTCCCGCAGGCCGGCCACGGCGTTCGGGCCACGCAGGCCGGCCACGGCGTTCGGGCCACGCAGGCCGGCCACGGCGTTCGGGCCACGCAGGCCGGCCCGGTGGAACCCCTGCTGGAGCAGGCGGCGCAGGGCGGCGTCGAGGTCGCCGTGGTAGAGCAGGTCGTCGGCCAACTCGTCGAGCACGTCGTCGCTGCCCAGCTCCAACCCCTCCTGGGTGCCGTCCCAGCGGGAGTACCGGAAGCCGGCCGGCATGGCAGGCCGCCCCTCAGCCCCGGGAGCGGTAGGCGGCCCCGCCTCCCACCGCGTGCTTGTTGAGCCGGCGGGACAGGTGCAGCCCCTCCAGCACCAGCTCCAGGGCGCTGGCCAGGGCGGCCGGGGTCTCGCTCCCCCCACCCAGCGACGCCGCTGGTCCTCGCAGGGCCGGGAAGCGGGCCAGCACGTCGAGGTAGTCCGCCGAGGGCACGTCGTCGCCCACGTTGACCACGCCGCCCTCGTCGAAGCCGGCCAGCACGGCACGGAAGTCGTCGATGCGGCACCGCTCCCGGAACACGGCCAGCACGGCCGACTTCACGATCCGCTCGAGGACCTCCTCACCCGCCGAGTCGTCCAGCGTCTCGATCTCCACCTTGCCCGCGGTCGAGGAGGCCAGGGCGGGGAGGTCGCTCACCCGGGGGACGGCGTCGGGCTCCCCCAGCCGCAGGGCCCGGCGGACGGCGTTGGCCACCAGCGTCTCGTAGTTGGCCACCGACAGGCGGACCGATACGCCTGAGCGCTGGTTGACGTTGGCGTGGCGGCGGGCCTCGTGGCTGACGGTGGCCACGATCTCGGCCATGTGGTCGGGCACCTCCACCCGCACGCCCTCCACCGCCGGCGGCTGCCACTCCTGGCGGACGACGTCGAGCTCGGTGGCCACGTCGAGGGGGTAGTGGGTGCGGATCTGAGCGCCGAAGCGGTCCTTCAAGGGGGTGATGATGCGGCCCCGGTTGGTGTAGTCCTCGGGGTTGGCCGAGGCCACCAGCAACACGTCGATCGGTAGACGCACCTTGTAGCCCCGGATCTGGACGTCCCGCTCCTCCAGCACGTTGAGCAGGCCGACCTGGATGCGCTCGGCCAGGTCGGGCAGCTCGTTGATGGCGAAGATGCCCCGGTTGGTGCGGGGCACCAGCCCGTAGTGCAGGGTCAGCTCGTCGGACAGGTAGCGGCCCTCGGCCACCCGGATGGGGTCGACCTCGCCGATGAGGTCGGCGATGGACGTGTCGGGCGTGGCCAGCTTCTCCCCGAAGCGCTGGTGGCGGCCCACCCACTCGATCGGGGTGTCGTCGCCGTGCTCGGCCACCAGGTCGCGGGCGTGGCGGGACACGGGGTGGTAGGGGTCGTCGTTGATCTCGGAGCCGGCCACGACCGGCGTCTCCTCGTCGAGCAGGTCGACGAGGGAGCGGATGATGCGGGTCTTGGCCTGGCCCCGCTCCCCCAGGAAGATCACGTCGTGGCCCGCCAGCACGGCGTTCTCCAGCTGCGGGAGGACCGTCTCGTCGAAGCCCAGCACGCCCCTCACCAGGGGCTGGCCGGCGGCGATGCGGGCGGCGGCGTTGCGCCGCACCTCCTCCTTGACCGGGAGGGAGCGCCAGCCCGAGTCGCGCAGCTGGCCGACGGTCGCCGGCCGGCGAGAGCCGGGCGCCGCGTCCGGCCCGTGTGCCATCTGCGTCATTCCCGCCCAACGTACTCTTGCGCCCGTGGAACGGGGGCTCACGGTCGCCACGGCGTTCGGCGTGGTCCTCGTGCTGCTTTGCAACCTGGCGGTGCTGGGCATCCACCTCCTGGACGCCAACACCTCGCTGGTCAGCGACCGGCGGGTGGGCCCCGCCACCCCGGCCGAGCCAACGGTCGTGCCCAGGGAGGGGCAGGCGTTCGTGCGGGGGCGGGTGGAGCAGGTTTCCCTCGACGGCGCCCAGGTGCAGCTCACCGTTCCCTTCACCATCAC
>DATLGZ010000218.1:0-3584 GCA_035540235.1 Acidimicrobiales bacterium
CCTCCTCCTCCGCCATGCGCCGGGCGGCCGCCGCCAACGGCGACTCGGGCCGGTGCCGGCCAGGACCGGTGTTCTTCGTAGCCATGGAACTGATCCCCTCCGGGCGGTCGCCCGCCCCATGATCGGGGCCGCCGCCCGGTCGGGGGCGGCGGCGCTGTCCTCCACGGGGACCGCCACGCGACCCGCCGTACGCGCACTATCGGTGCGGCCGGAACGTCCCTTGAGCGGAACTTGGGCCGGGGGCCGAGCCTGGCCGCCGGCCGGCGCCGGCCGTCAGCCCTGCGCCCCGCCGCCACCCCTGACGATCACCACCGGGCACGGCGCGTGGCTCGCGCACTGCTGGCTGACCGACCCGAGGAGTAGCCCCCGGAAGCCCCCACGACCCCGGGAGCCCACCACCAGGACGTCGGCGCCCTCAGACGCGTCGAGAAGGGTCTCGGCGGCCGCCCCTCGCACGACCGTGGTGCCGACCTCGACGGGCCCGGAAGCGGAGGTGGCGGACCCGAGCACTCGTTCGAGTGCCGAGGAGACCAGCCGCGCCCCCTCCTCGGCCATCTTCTCGACGTCGGGCGGGACCATCCCCGCGATGTCGCCGGCGTAGGGGGGAAGCCAGGCGTGGACCACGTCCAGGCTCGTCCCGCGAAGCAGCGCCTCCCGGTAGGCCCACCGGAGGGCCTCGTCGGCCGCCGGCGAGCCATCGATCCCCACGACGATACGGCCCATCATCGTGCCTCCTCGGGCGGCCTCGTGCTGCTGCCGTCCGAAGGTATTCCGTTTGGGCGGTTCGGCCCTGACGACAGTCCGGTGCACTGAGGGACGCCCGCGTTACGGGGTCGCCGACAGCACCACCTTGACGCAGTCGTCCTGCTTGTGCCTGAACGTCTCGTAGGCCTCGGGGGCGTCCTCCAGGGCCAGGCGGTGGGTGACCACGAAGGTCGGGTCGATCCGGCCCGCCTCGATGTGCTCGAGCAGCGGCTTCATGTACTTGTGGACGTGGCACTGGCCGCTGCGGAGGGTGAGTGACCGGTTCATCACCGAGCCCATGGGGAACTTGTCGACGAACCCGCCGTACACCCCCACCACCGACACCACCCCGCCGTTGCGGCAGCAGGTGATGGCCTGGCGGAGGGCGTGCGGGCGCTCGGTCTCCGACCGCAGCGCCTGCTTGACCTTGTCGTAGGCGTGGATCGGCGCCCGGCCGTGGTGGGCCTCCATGCCCACCGCCTCTATGCAGGCGTCCGGCCCCCGGCCCCCGGTCAGCTCCTTGAGGGCCTGGTTGACGTCGGTGTCCTCGTAGTTGATCGTCTCCGCGCCGGCGTGGGACCGGGCCAGCTCGAGTCGCTTGGGGACACGGTCGACGACGATGACCCGCTCGGCCCCGAGCAGGAAGGCGCTGATGGCGGCGAACAGGCCCACCGGCCCCGCCCCCCAGACCGCGACCACGTCGCCCGGCGAGATGTCGCACATCTCGGCCGCCATGTAGCCCGTGGGGAGGATGTCGGAGAGGAACAAGACCTGCTCGTCGGTGAGGTCGCCGTCGATCTTCAGCGGGCCCACGTCGGCGAAGGGCACCCGCACGTACTCGGCCTGCCCGCCGGCGTAGCCGCCGGTCATGTGCGAGTAGCCGAAGATGCCGGCGGTGGGGTGGCCCAGCAGCTTCTCGGAGACGGCGGCGTTGGGGTTCGAGTTCTCGCACAACGAGTACAGGCCCCGCTGGCAGCTGAGACAGGCGCCGCAGGCGATCGGGAAGGGCACGACCACCCTGTCTCCCACCGACAGCTTGTGCGCCGCCCCCGGCCCCACCTCCACGACCTCACCCATGAACTCGTGGCCGAGGATGTCTCCCTTCTCCATGGTCGGGACGAAGCCGCCATAGAGGTGCAGGTCGGAGCCGCAGATGGCGGTGGAGGTCACCCGCACGATGGCGTCGCGGCGGTTGAGGATCTTGGGGTCGGGCACGTCGGTGACCTCGACCCGGAGGGCCCCCATCCAGCAGTTGGCCTTCACGCGCTCACCCCCACGTCGGCCCGCTCGGGCGGGTTGGCGTCACGCTGGCGGAGCTGGTTCTGGTTGCGCGACCCCATGGGGCTGCCGTCGGAGCGGGCGACCTCGCCCGTCTCGACCAGCTGCTTGAAGCGGCGCAGGTCGTCGCTCACCTGCTGGTTGGGCTCCTCGCCGAACAGTTTGGCGACCGCCGCCCCCAGGGCGCCGCCGGGCGGCGTGTACCCCAGCTCCACGTGGACCTCCGTGCCCTGCCCCCCGGGTGCGGGGGCGAAGCGGACCGTGCCCCAGTTCTCCACGTCCGCTCCCTCCAGCGATCGCCACGAGATGCGCCGGCCAGGCTCGTCCTCGGTGACCTCGGCCTCCCACTCGACCGTGGTGCCGGCCGGTCCTCGGGCCACCCAGTGGGAGCGGCCCCCGCCGGTGGTGCGCACCGATTCGAGGTGGTACATGAACGAGGGGAGCCGGTCGAGGTCCCGCCAGTGGCCGTAGACCTCCTGGGGGGAGGCGTTGACGGTGGCGGCCGACCGGGCGTGCACGGCCCCTCCCTTGTCCTGGGCGCTGCGGGCGGCGACCACGTCGACCGCCGTCACTCCGGCCACGGCGGCGGCGGCCAGGCCGGGAGCGGCCCGGCCCCTGCCGTCCCGGGACACGACGTTGCCGAGCAGGGCAAGGTCCATGGCGTCGCCCGCCACCCGGGCCCACAGGAACCCGGTCGGCCGGGGGCGGCGCAGGATGCCCATGCCCGCCACCAGCTCCCGCGCCCCCACCGCCCGCATGAGCCGGCGGTTGGCACCGGTGGGCCGGGCGCCGACCATCCGGACGACGGCGTTGGGCGCCATGACCTGGGCCGTGCCCAGGGCGATGCTCAACCATCCGAGTCCGCGGGCGAGGCGGGGGACGTGGTGATGAGGCACGGTGTCCTCCTGCGGGTGGCGGGGAGGGCTGGCTGCTCAGCCAGCCGTCGCGTCTACCCGGCTCGCAGGGGCCACAAACGGCTACCAGGCGCGCCGCTCCAGGGCGAGCAGGGCCGCCTTGGCCGCCGGCCCACCGAGGTACCCCCCGATGCCGCCGTCACTGCGGACCACCCGGTGGCAGGGCAGCACCACGGGCACGGGGTTGGTGGCGCACGCCGAGCCCACCGCCCGCACCGCCGCCGGGTTGCCGACCCCGGCAGCGACGGCCGCGTAGGTCGCAGTGGCCCCGTAGGGGATGGAGGCCAGGTGGGCGACGACGGCCCGGCGGAAGGGTGAGGCGAGGCGGAGGTCGAGGGGCAGGTCGAACGACCGCCGGGCGCCGGCGAAGTACTCCTCGAGCTGGCGAGCGGCGGGGTCGAGCCGCGCCGGCGCGTGGAGGATGCGGGGGCTGACCCGCCCGGCCAGGCCGGCCAGGACGGCGTCGTGGCCCTCGCACTCGAAGCCGATGCGGACGACGCCGGCGGGCGTGGCCGCCAGCAGCAGCGCCCCGATGGGGCTGTCCACGGTGCGGTAGGCGACGTCGAGCAGGCCTCCGGCGTCGGCCTCGGCGGCCAGCCGCTGGCGAAGGTGGGCCGGGACGCCGGCGGCAGGGTCGGGGGGAGGGCC